>PWUP01000290.1 GCA_003562535.1 Gammaproteobacteria bacterium
ATCCTGTACCTCTTACTCTAAAGCAGAGCTTACGCTCCACTCAAAAGGAATCGTCGAAAGTGCCACCAAGCACCCTCTCAATCTCTCTCTATAACCATCTTGATAAAGAACCGTGCAGCAAAAACTCATTTGGTTATTGCCGACCAAGACTGCGCATTATGCGCCGACCTAAAATGGCTGTCAAGGGTATTTTTGAAAAAAATCACGAACCACTAAAAAATCGCTGTAGTACAGACAAATAAACGACAGCCACGCACTTTACCACCCCACAAGACCCTAGCCGTCCAAGCAGGTGCAGATCCAAAAGCTCCCAGACGCGATCCAAACTATCATGCCGCCGATGAGCCTAGTTCATGAGGCATTACTCGCAAGCAAGCTGGGATTAGAATAATTATAACACAATCACATTGATTTGCATTCATAGCCATTTAGTCCGAATATATCCGCATATTACCTTCCAAGGTTGCTTAGACATGCGCTTTATCCACGCCGCTGATCTGCATATCGATAGCCCCCTGCGCGGGCTAGACCGTTATGAGGGCGCACCGGTAGAGAAACTCCGCACGGCTACGCGGGCTGCCTTAGAAAACTTGGTCGATCTCGCCATTAAGGAAACGGTCGATTGTGTACTGCTCGCCGGTGATATTTATGACAGCGATTGGCAGGATTTTCACACCGGCCTCTATTTCCGTGAACAGATGGTACGCTTAGGACGTGCCGATATTCCGGTGTTTATCATCCACGGCAATCACGACGCCCAAGGGGTGATTTCCCGCCAGGTCCCTCAACCGGATAATGTGACCGTATTTTCCAGTCGCACCGCAGAAACTGCGACCCTGGATTCACTGGCTGTCGCCATCCACGGCCGCAGCTTTCCCAATCGCGCCGTCACCGAAGATCTCGTTCCCGGCTACCCCGAGCCTCTGCCCGGTTATTTTAATATCGGTTTACTCCACACCAGCCTAACCGGTCATCAAGGGCATGATACCTATGCCCCAACTGACTTAGCGACCTTGAGCGCCAAAGGCTATGACTACTGGGCGCTAGGCCATGTCCACACCCGCCAGCAAGTCAGCACTCAACCCTATATCGTCTTTCCCGGCAATATCCAAGGCCGTCATGCCAATGAAACCGGCGCTAAAGGCTGCGAATTAGTCACGGTCACGGCGGGACGGATTGACAGCGAGCTTGTACCGCTGGATGTGGTGCGCTGGCAGCATCTGGTCTTGCCGGTTGACGAGATTGAACACCTCAACGCCCTGCCCCGTGTCTTTCAGGAGGCATTGACCCCTTATACTCAAGCCGCTCCCGATCGTTTATATGCGCTACGGGTAACGCTCACCGGTCGCAGCCCACTGTACGCCCTCGAAGCCCGCCAACCGGGTACCTTGGCGGCGGCTATTCAAGCTGCGGCACAGGATATTGACGCTCTGGAAATCTGGATCGAACAAGTACGCCTAGAACTCAGTACCCCATTAGACCGCCAACAGGCGGCACAACGTGATGATGCTATCGGTGAGCTGATTCGCCTAGTCGATGCCTTGGCTGCCGAACCTCATGAGTTGCAACACTGGGCGGGCAAAGAACTCAACGCGCTGCTGAATAAACTACCACCGGAGGTCAGCGCCGCTGATGTCCCCAGACTCGATGTCATCGACGATCTGCGGGCGCTGCTGCGCGATGCCGAAGCCACTGTGTTGGCGCGTTTGGCGGTGGATGGAGACCCGTTATCATGAGATTGAACCGGTTATCCCTACAGGCTTTTGGTCCGTTTACCGCAGTGGATCTGGATTTCAGCCACCCCGCCTGCTTGCATCTGGTGTATGGACTGAATGAGGCGGGCAAATCCTCGGCCTTGCGCGCCATCAGCGATTTACGTTTTGGTATTCCTGAGCGCAGTCCCGATAATTTTATCCATGATTACCGTGAACTGCGGATTGCTGGGGTGTTTTGCGATGCTAACGGTCAGACCATTGGTCTACTGCGCCGTAAAGGCCGTGGCCAAACCCTGAGTGCTTTTGATCCCAGCGATGGCGCTGAGATCGAGCTATTGGCTGCTCATGAACACGCCCTGACTGGTGGCTTACAGCGGGAAGAGTTCGAGGCCATGTTTGGGCTGAATCATGCTCGGCTGCGCGCCGGTGGACAGCGCTTAGTGCAAGGAGAAGGGGAACTGGGTTCGGCGTTGTTCGAGGCCAGCGCCGGAACCCGGGGTATTGCTCAAATAGTGACCGCACTGGAACGCGACGCCAAAGCGCTGTTTAGCCCGCGCAGCAACACGGCCACCATTAACTGCGCCCAGCAGACATTGGACGAACAGCGCCGAACCTGGCGCGAGGCGCAAATCCGTCCCGCTGAGTGGCAAACGCTGCAACGCCAGCATGACAAGGCCCAAGCGCAGTTGCAGGAGATCACTCAGAATCTGGACACTCTGCGCCGGCAGGATCAAGAACTGACGGAGCTGCGGGCGGTAGAACCGCTGCTTAGGGAATATGACGGCTGGACGGCAGAACTCGCCCATTTAGCCGCTATCCCTGATTTACCCGCTGACGCCCAAAAACAACGCGAGGTGGCGGAACAGGCTCTCAGCACTGCGGCTCAGCAAGGGCGCGAATTGGACAGCGAACTCCAAGATTATGCGACCACACTGGCCGAATTGCACAGCGAGCCGCAGATTTTGGAGTATGCCGCCGCCATTGAGCGGCTGATGGCTGGTGTCGAACCTGCGGCTCAGGCGCAGATCGAAATCCGCCGTCTAGCGACTCGGGTGGATAGCTTAGCCCAGAGCATTGAGGAACTCGCCAGCCGCATAGCGCCTGGACGCAGCCCGGATGACTTACAGGCTGCCCTGCCCTCTGCGGCAGAACGTGCCGGTTTAGCTGAGCATTTGGAACAGGTGTGGCGACTCGATGAGCGTTTAAGCCATGATCAGCAGCAACTCAGTGAACTGGAACACACATTGGCCGAGACGGTAGGCGAATCCAGCGCCGCACCGGATGCCTCTGCCCTGCACAGTTTGCTCAATGCACTCCAGCAGGCGCTGGGTCTGGGTGATGTTCGCCGCCAGCAACGCGATGGGCAGCGGCAGATCAAGCACTGGCAGACTCGGCTGGATCAAGCTCTGGTCGAGTTCAAGCCGCTGTCATTGGATCAAGTGCAATCCGCCCGCCCGCTATTGACGGCAGACATCGACCAAGCGCGGCAAACGCTGCATAGGCTGGAGACTGCACAGCGCAGTAACCGCGAGGAAGATGAGCGGCTGATCCAGCATTTGGCTACCCAAGAGCTATCGCGGGAACGCTTAATGGTCACAGGGGAAGTGGTGACAGCAGACACAGTACACGAGGCTCGCCAGCAGCGTGACCGGATTTGGGAGAACATTCGCCAAGATCCGAGTACAGTCAGCCGTGCAACCCTTGATCACTTTGAGCGTACCCTGCGTGAAACCGATAGACAAGCGGATATGCTGCGGGCTGATGCCGAGCGCATCGCCAAACTGGCCGAATGCGAGCTGCGTATCCATCAAATGCAGGATCGCCGTCAAGAACTCGCTGAAGAATACAGCACGTTAATGACACAGCATCAAATGTTTAGCGATGACTGGCAGCGTCGTTTGACCCAAGCTGGACTGCCGGTATTATCCCCCGAAGCGCTGAGCGAATGGCAGGGACAACGGGCGCGGCTGTTAGAACTGGCCACCAGCGGGGCGGCGCTGCCGGAGCAACTGGCCCAGTTGCAGGCTGACAGTGCAGCGGCGGCAACGGCCTTAGATCAGGCGCTACAGGCTATGGGCTGCCGTGAGACGGCCATAGACGATCCCCTCACTGGCTTGGCGTCATTAATCCGCCAAGCGGAACAGTGTGCCGACCACGCCCGCAACGTCGAAGCTGAAGCCAAGGCCAACCGCCAGTTGGCGCAACGCCAACGCAGTCAACGCACTCGCTTACAGAAACAAATCGCTGCGGCCATGACTGAGCAGGCGAACCATCGTGCTGCAATCAGCGCTGGAGCTACGCGACGGTTTCTGCCTGCTGACAGCCCGCCCAGCGCCCTGAAAGCCCGCTTAGCCGAACTGGATCAGTGGCAACGACTGGTCGAAGAACACCGCGAGGCGCAACAGCAGCAGGCTCAGCAACACGCACTGTGCGCTGATGTGCAGCAGCGCGCCGCCCAACTGGCGGACTGGCTGGACTTAGCCGCACCAAATCCCGAGCAAGCAGGCGCTATTGAGGCGTTTGCCCAGGGCTTGCATCAGCGGCTACTGGAAGCCCGCGAGCAGCAGCAGCAACGCCAGCATTTATTGGGCAATCAACAGCGCGCCCAAGCCCGCCTGCACCAAGCACAGCAAGAGCAGAGCACACAGACCCAAGTTTTGACCGCGCTCTGCCAAGCGGCGGGGGTTGAGCAGCTTGCTGATTTGCCGGCTGTGGAAGCCGCCGCCGCGCGTAAGCGCGAGTTGCAGGCAAAGCTCCAGGAAAGCCGCCAGCGGATTGCGCACACCTCAAGCCGCGATTGGGATGCGCTGCGGGCGGCTCTAGCGGGTCGTGATACCCTCGCCATTGACAGCGAAGCTGAACACTGTCGCAACGAGATTCAACGCTTGCAAGCCGAACAAGATCAAGCCCGCACCGCCGAAGAACAGGCACGCCACGCCTTACAGGCCATTGACAGTTCGGATCGAGCCACCGTGGCTCGCGAGGCGATGGAATCAGCCGCTGCCCGTTATCGGGCCGCCTTGCACCCCTGGGCACGGTTGCGGTTGGCACAGGCGCTATTAAGCGAAGCCCTAACCCGTTTTCGCGATAAAGCTCAGGCGCCAATGGTGGCTGCAGCCTCGGAGTATTTTGCGCTGATGACCGGCGGGCGTTATACCCGACTGGTGGCGGATGATCAGGACGGTCAGCCCCTGCTTCAGGCTGAGCGAGCGGATGGTCAACGTATTGGAGTGACGGCGATGAGTGAGGGCACGGCGGATCAGTTGTATCTGGCGCTGCGCTTAGCCGCCCTGCATATCCGCCGCGAATCACATCCCACAATGCCCTTGGTGCTGGACGATGTGTTAATCACGGCGGATGATATACGGGCGGCGTGTGTGCTCAAGGCTCTAGCGAATTTCGCCCAAGATGATCAAGTATTATTATTCACCCATCATGAGCATGTGGTTAAACTGGCAAAGAAAACTCTTGGGGAACAGAACGTCGCCGTGCAGGCATTGGGTGCTGGCTGATCTCATGCGGTACGCATGGAAAATCATAAGCGGAGACCATTCATGTATTATTTTTCTAAAGTCCCTATAGGTAGCATCCTGATAGGGGGAGCACAGTTTAGCGAAGACGAAGAGTATTTTCGATTTCAGTTCCGGTTCTTGTTCGTATTGTTGTTATTTGGTGCTTTTTCTTCCGGTCTGTTCTTGCTAAGCCATTATTCAGGCGGTAATCCGCTCTCTTTAGGTTATATCACTGCGGCTAAAATCCATTTAGCCGTTAACGTATTGCTTGCCGCTCAGCTTTATGGCAAAAAAACTGCTTATTATTGGGTTGCTTGGACAGCCTTGATCAATAGCTTCATGATTTTTAATGTCGCCTTCCATTCCGTACAAAATGACGAACTGCGTGTTATCTGGTTTTTTTTGAATCTTCCCGCAGTTTATTTGCTTCTTGGACGTACCGTAGGTCTGCTTTCAACTTTTTTTTTCGGCGGCTTGTATCCTAATAGGTAATCGCTATTTAGAGCAACCTTACTCTGACAATGCAATTATCACTTCACTGGTAGCCTTTGTTTATATCAGTGCCTTTTTTTATGCTTACTCCAGTCGTTCGATTTCATATTTTCACCGCTTACTAGCGTCTAAGCAACGGCTGCATGATCTTGCCAGCCGTGATCCACTTACTGGGGTATTGAATGCGCGTGCCTACTATGCCATTTGCGATAAATTAATCCAAGGGGCGTTGCGTGATCATAGTGCGTTTTCAGTGCTGTTTATCGACTTGGATCATTTTAAGAAAATCAATGATCAATATGGGCATGAAGCCGGTGATACGGTACTTAAAGTGATAGCGCGGTGTCTTGGAGAGCAGATTCGAGGGAGTGATTACTTGGGGCGTGTAGGCGGTGAGGAGTTCTCAGTTTTTCTCCCCCATACCTCATTTGAGCAGGCTATGGTGGTTGCCGAGAAAATTCGTGCTGCTGTGGAAGCTGCCATGCCGGATATTGGTTCACAGCGATTACGCACTACCGCCAGTATTGGCGTGGCTAGCCGCCAAACACATCACAGCACGATGAAATCGATTCAAGCTGAGGCCGATCATGCGATGTATGCCGCTAAAAAAGCCGGTCGGAACAGGGTGTCGGCTCTGTCTGTGTGATACAATTCAAAGGTAAAATTAAGAACAGTTTTTTGCTTCCACTACTTATCCTATAGTAACTGTAATGATGACCCCACCTAAACCCCGTGGATTCCGTAAGCTCGGTTGCAGTGAGTGCCTTAAGGCAAGCCACTTAGGTTTTGAATTCAGTATGGCGTTTCAGCCGATTATCAACACCCAAACCGGTACGGTATATGCCCATGAAGCCTTGGCTCGTGGCCCCGAGGGTCAAGGTGCCGGGTGGGTGTTCCAGCATGTGAATGCGGACAATCTGTATCGTTTTGACCAGACCTGCCGGGTCAAAGCCATCGGTTTAGCGGCTGAACTCAAGCTGCCCGGCTATTTAAGTATTAACTTCATGCCCAATGCGGTTTATCGACCTGAGTTGTGTATTCGCACCACCTTGGAAGCGGCGGAGCGTTTCGATTTTCCCCTAGAACGGATTATGTTTGAATTCACTGAGAACGAGAAAATTCAGTCTATTGAACATATTACTAGAATTGTTGCGCACTATCAAAAAACCGGTTTTATCACAGCCATCGATGATTTTGGTGCCGGGTTTTCCGGGCTTAATTTGCTGGCCGATTTGCAAACCGATGTGATCAAGATTGATATGTACTTAATCCGTAATATTGATAGCCATCCGGCACGCCAAGCGATTGTACGCAGCATTGTGAGCTGTTGCCAAGAGCTGTCTATTCAAGTCATTGCTGAGGGCATTGAAACCGAGGCGGAGTGGCACTGTCTGCGGCAATTGGGTATTACCCTGTATCAAGGCTATTTGTTTGCCACTCCTGAGTTTGAAGCCTTGCCAGCCATCCATATCCCCTCCAAGGGCTGATCCGGCCAACACTCTATGGGCAACGGTTTGCCGAATAAATAGCCTTGGTACATTTCACAGCCACTGGCTTTGAGAGCGTCGCGTTGCGCCGGAGTTTCGACACCTTCGGCAACGACTTCTAAATGCAAAGATCGGCTCATGGCCAAAATCGCACGGACAATGGCGGCATCGCTGGCATCCACCACCATATCACGAACAAACGATTGATCAATTTTCAATTGATCGAAGGGCAAACGCTTAAGATAAGACAACGACGAATACCCAGTACCAAAATCGTCCAATGCAAAACGCACCCCTAAGGCTTTAATCGCTTGCATGCGGGTAATGGTCTCGTCAACATCGCCTAAAATAACGCTTTCAGTCAATTCCAGTTTAAGACGGGTGGGATCAATACCACTGCGCTGTAAGTGCGCTTGCACATGGCTGACGAAGTCCGGTTGGTGAAACTGCCGAGCGCTGACATTAATCGCTAAACACAGCGAGCGGGTCGCTGGGTGCTGTTGCCACTGCTGCAATTGAGCACAGGCGTGTTCAAGCACCCACAGTCCAATGGGTACGATTAAGCGCGTTTCCTCGGCCAGTGGAATAAACACGGCTGGCGACACCAATTGCCCATCGGCTTTGCACCAACGCAATAAGGCTTCGGCTCCAAAAATAGTGCCGTTTTGATCCACTTGGGGTTGCAAAAACAGCCGTAATTCATCATGCGCCAGCGCCTCGCGCAAGCCCTGCTCTAATTGAGCGCGTTCTTGGACAGCAGCCTGCATGGCCGGATCGAAAAACCGAATCATATTACGGCCATCGTCTTTAGCCTGATACAGCGCCACCTCGGCCTGTTTAAGCCGTTCTTCTGCACTGAGCTCAGCCCCGGTGAACAGCGTGATGCCAATACTGGGGGTGGCCTGATGGAGGCTGCCTGTTTGCAAATCATAACCTGCAGTGAGCGCCGCTTGAACGCGGGCACCAATCTGCTCAGCGTGACGACTGGCGGTTTCAGCGTCTGGAGCCAGATGCTCGACGATCACGGCAAATTCATCGCCACCCAAACGAGCCACTGTGGCCTCGGCAGGCACACAAGCCCGCAGGCGCTGAGCCGTCTCTTGTAACAAACGATCCCCCACCTCGTGGCCTTGGGTGTCGTTGAGCCACTTAAAATGATCCAAATCGAGCAGTAACAATAGACCATAATCTTGACCATGCGGGCTAGCCTGCAAGGCGTGTTCAAACCGATCTAAAAACAACAGTCGATTGGGTAATTGGGTGAGCGCATCAAAATACGCCAATTGGTGGATTAAGGCTTCGTTGCGCTTGCGCTCGGTGATGTCCTGACCCACGGATTGAAACTGAATACATTGGCCACGGGCATCACACAGCGGCACATTGACCCACGATACCCAACCTTCTCTACCGTCTTGAAACACGATGCGATGCTCATAGGCATACACTTCAGGGTGTGCGCGCCGTTGCTCAATCTGAGCCAGCATCTCTGCCCGCGCGGCAGCAGGCACCTGTTCAATCCAGCGCTGACCTATGGCTTCGCTTTCAGGGAAAAACCACTGTTGATAAATCGTATTGCAAAACGTCACTGTGGTATCGGGTAGCCAACGACAGACCGCGTTCTGACCGCCCTGGATCATCGCTTGAAAATGGCGTTCGCTGGCATACAGATAGGTTTGAGTGACCCGCAACAAGTAGTGCAATAACGCTAACAGCACTAGGCTGCCCCCGGTCAGTACGGCGGCAATCACAATACTTCGTCGCCAAGGCGCAAATTTCTCTTGCACTGAGCGCCCCACCAGCATAACAAACGGATAGTCACCGATTTTGCGGAAGGCAAAAATACGTTCGACATGATCCGTAGCCCCGCTGTAACGCACTACCCCCTCATCGTTGCCCTGTTGAACATGGACAAACGGCGGAACATGCCGAGCTTCGGCGTTAACTTCCTCAGGGACATGCGGCCACCGCACCACTAAACGACTGTTATCACTGCGACGGACACTGATCATACCGTCTGAACCCACCGCAATACCCGCAAACTGCCGCTGGAAATAGGCCAAATCCAAGGGAATAACAATCACGCCCAGCAGCTCATTATCCACGCCTAAAATGGCTTGATGCGCCATCACCGCAGAGCGGTCATCGTGTTTATTGTCCAGCGTGGAGGAAAATAGCAACTCTGCTTGTGGCTCGGCTTGGAGACGCTGAAAATACTCTCGATCAAGGATATGCACCGATTCAATGGCTGAATCACTGCTGAATTGCAAGTGTCCTTGAGCGTCGAACACCAGCAAGGCCACAATTTCCGGAAACCCTACTGCCAACCGCGCCAAGCTGGCATCGTCAATCAAGGTCATCTGACCGAACACGACATCCGCTTGGCGTTGGATAATCAAAGTATCGCGTATAAACGCTGCAGTGGCTTCCACCCGTCGCAAGGCAGTTTCCCACTGATCGGCCAGTATCCGTGCCTCATTACTGGAGGCCAGCTCAATGGTAGTCTCGGTCTGGCGGTAGGTGTATACCGTAAACAGACCCAGCAAAATTAGGGCAATCAGCATGGTTAGGCCGTAGTACCACAAATAGCCGTGAACCGTACTGATGCGACGCTGAGGTAGAAGGTAATACATGGTGGTGGCGTTATTGACGGAGCTGCCGCAACCGTTCGCTTAGCCCTTCTAATGGAATGGTGTTACCGGTGACATCCAAAGCATCGACACTATGGACACTGACGACAATAGCCGTGACATTGTCATCAGCCCCTTGTTCTAAGGCTCGATCAATCAGGGTATGTACGGCATTGGGACTGTTAGAGTGTGACAAGATCGCCGCCATATCCGCATCGGCGAGTAACTTACTGAGGCCATCACTGCACAATAAGTAAATATCTCCCGGCACGAGTTGAAAACTGCGCTGCTCCAGTTCCAAGTTGGCCTGTGAACCCACAGCACGCGTAATCACATTACTCCAAGGATGATCTCGCGCCTCGGCAGCACTGATTAACCCCCGATCAAGCAGCGTTTGCACATGACTGTGATCGCGAGTCAACTGCCGAAACTGACCATAACGTAGCCCATAGATACGACTGTCTCCCGCCCATAAACACCAGCCACGCTGCCCATGAGTGAGCAACACAGCGACGGTACTGCCCATAGAGCGCCGCTGTTGTTCATGGCTGGCGCGATCACGCAACTGCTGATTGACACGCTGCAATGTCTGCTGAACCAAGCTGACTAAATCATGCCCCTGAGCGCCACTCTCAAGCTTTGCCAGTTCATCGACAATCATGCGGCTGGCCACATCCCCCGCAGTGTGTCCTCCCATGCCATCGGCTACCACCCATAGGCCGTAATCGCCCAACTGAGGTCGTTCCAGATAGGCGTCTTCGTTGACACGCCGTACCCGCCCAACATGGCTTTTTGCCGCCGAGGTCCACATCAGTTGTGTCTTCACCTGCCTATTCCTCACCGGTCAGATTACGGTTTAGCCCACCTGATTGATCTCAACTCGCGTCCAGTGATGATCCGAACTGTCACCGGTCAGCAACGTCGCAAACTGAGTGCTGTCGGGCAGTCCTGCGCATAGTAATACACAGGCGGCAATGTCCTGTGAACCGTGAGTCCACCACAGGGTGGTGTTGGGCAGTAATTGCGCCAATAGCACCGACCATAGTTGGGGTATGGCCCGATCCAACGCCGCAAGCTCTGGTAACACATAATGCCAGTTTTGCCCCGTCCCTGTCGAGGATACCGCGATTTGAGCGTGGGGTGGGGGGCCTACCGCTTGCACCTGCTCTAGAAACCCGTCCAAATCCAGATGGTCAGCTAAGCCTGTCAGTAATACCTGCTCAACACGCTCAAACCATGCCTGCTCCCCGCGCACCAAGGCCAGTAAATCCGCATCAGTCGCGATTGGACTGATAACCGTCAGGGGAAAATACCGTCCTACCCGATCCACACTGGGCATCCACACGCCGGTCATCGGCGGCTGCCCACAACATCCGCCACTCAGAGCAAAACGCCATAACGGCCCGTTGAGATAGTAACGCAGCCAGTCGGCACCCAACTGTTCACGGCTGCACACCAACCCTTGTTGCAACCAGTCATCCCAGGCTTGCAGGCAATCAGGCGGCATATTGCGCTGGATAAAATCGCCGCGCGCCGGTAATTTGCCATAGATACCGAGGGTCATAGCGTCTGCAGACACCGGAAATTCTCTAAATTGAGTCGGAACGGATTGTTGGCGCTGCTGGCACGCAATTCAAAGCTGACGGCATAGCCATCAATCGTGAAATTCAGATCAAATTGGCTGGAGCCTCGGGCGATTAACCGTCCCTCGTCAATCAATTGAAATAAAGCCCAAGGGCCTTGCAACGTCAGGTCAACCGGTGATCGGCCTGCGGGGAACAACTGCAAACGCGCAAACCCCTCGGTACCCGGACCAGGCCATAATACCGGCGTCGGCGTGGTGGTTGCCGGAGTGTAGGTCAGATTCTGTCCGTCCACATTCAAGACCACACGCTCTAAGGCTTGATCCATGCTGCGCAGACGCAACTGAAAACTTACCGAAGGACGAGTTTGGCCCCGCTCAAAAAAAGCGTCTTTAATCTCCGTGGTGAACTGGAGTGCAGCAAGCCGCGCCCGTGGAATACCTGGGCTGTCATCGAAAGACCGCCACTCCCAAGGCGATTTTGATTGATCGACAAAGGTTGTAAACCGATGTTCGCCTTGATGAATAAACCGATCCACGATCCCACCTGGCGCGAAAAACCGGCCAAAATCGTCAAGCGACACCGATTCCCGTGCATAAGTCACAAACGGATAACGATTGTTCAAAGCGCGTTGGCAAAAACCCAGTACATCACGCTGCCACACATTATTAATATGCGCCCGCAGCCCCTCATACAGAAAAATCGGGATGGGGCCGGTGACTGAGTTTAACCAGCGGACTAAGGTATCGGGTTGATCACGCGGCAAACGCTCCATTAGGGTAATGAGTTCATTGGCCGCTTGGCGATCAATGGTGCGTCCCTGAGCACGAGCGCTTGCCAGCGGTTCGAGCTGTACCGCCAGCTCTTCGAGCTGGTTAATCAATTCATCCAGTGAACCGTTGGCAATGGCTTGATTCAGAGCTTCCAGACATTGCGGCAAATTCGCAGTCTGTTCGTGCACCGCCATCAGTACGCCTCGCAGCGGCGAATTACTGCCCGTGAGCAACTCCAGGCGGTTAATCGCCCCCTGTAAATTTTCCCGTGGTGGTAGCAGATCTAAATCGGCCAGCAGACGCTGCCATTCTCGGCAATAGTCCTGCCAGTACAATTCTTGTACCCGTGCCGAGCGCTGCTGTAACTCGGCTTGCGGCACCGGCGGCAAATCCAACACCCAATCCCCCTCGGTGAGGGATTCAATCCTGGCATTGACGGCGTTCACAAAAATCAACTGTCCCGGTTGGGAAAACAGTCCTGGTACGCCAGAGGTCAAAGGGGCGCCACTGACTCGATAAAACACCTCAGCCGCGCCGCTGCCAGCGGCATCACTGACCCGAAAATCGCTGATGCCAAACCCCGTTTGCCGCAGTTGCTGATAAATTTGCTCCGCCCCCAAATCGCCGGGCAGGCGTTCACGCGCCAGTCGTACCAACTCTGTATCTGGGTATAAAGGCAAGGTGACTGGCATATCCGCCAATAGTGCCGCCAAATGCGTCGCCAGATTATTGCGTTGCTGGGTCGTTAAGCGGGCATCCGCCTGCCAAAAACGCTGCCACCAGCTTTGCATAAACTCCGGTTCAAAGGGGCGCTCGCCACTGCCACGATCCAGCATTAAATACACCCGCAACGCTTCATACAGGGTGTTGTCATCCACCGTGTCTCGGCGCAATTGGTCCTTAATATGCTCTTCCAATTGCACTAACAAACGCGACAAAAAGGCGCGTTCGAGTAAGTTGCGATAGGTCGTCTCCGCACTGGCGGCCAGCTTATGCCCCTGATATAAACCGAGACGAATCGTCAACGGCGCACGCGGTGGCTCCCCGGTCGCTCCGGGTATGGCGCGGGCTTCATCCAGCAATGCCAGCACGCTGACCGTATCGCGATCCTGAGGGTCAAGGGCTGCGGTTTGTTCGCTCAGCCGGTTAAATCGCTGCTCTACGTCATTGATGAACGCTCGGTTTTGGATATAACTGTTAAACCACGCCAGACATAAGCCCAGTGCAATTGCCGCCACACCGACATAAGCCGCCCGCGATATCCACAAGCGCCGCCGCTCAACGCGGAAATTGGTGCCTGCCAGCCCGGCTTCTTTGAACATCACTTCGCGAAACAGCCGATTAAGAAAATAACTGCGCCCTTGACCGGAGAAACTTGCCAGTGACTGCCGAGCCACACCAAAGGTCGATGACAGCGCACCCATCAGGCGATCAATCGGATTACCTTCTTGCGTGCCGCTGGTGAAATACACCCCGCGCAGCAAACTTCTGGTTTCAAAGCGATTGGGCCGGAAGATTTCATCCAAAAACTCCTTAGCCATGCCTTTGAGTGTGCTGAACTGTTGCGGAAACACATAGATCAAGTCGCGACGCTGGGCATCCTGTTCTTGATGCAACCGTTGTAACAGGCGCTGATTCAAGCGTTGTTCAAGCAAATCGAACTCGGGTTCGAAGAGATCAACAACCCCTTCAGACTCATCATTCTGCACATCGTCCAGAGGTAAGGTCATCCCCCAGACTTGAGCGCGTTCATCACTGCCTAAATCGTCGAAGAACTCCATGCTGCCGACAATGAGATCGACTTTAGTGAACAGCACATAGATCGGGAACTGGATGCCGAATTGTTCGTGCAGCTCTTGAATCCGTTTGCGGATGGCCAGCGCTTGTGCGGTCCGCTCAGCCTCGTTTTGCTGGAGTAAATCGGCAATACTGACCGCAATAATCGCCCCATTAATTGGCCGCTGACGCCGGTATTTCTTGAGCAAGGCCAGAAAATTCATCCATGCAGCGCTGTCCACCTGCTCCTGGCTGTCTTGCGTGGTATAGCGTCCCGCCGTGTCCAGTAATATGGCCTCATCGGTGAACCACCAATCACAGTTACGAGTGCCACCGACACCTTGGATTTTGCTGGTGCCTAAACGCTTGGCCAGCGGAAAATTGAGACCCGAATTGATCAAAGCCGTGGTTTTACCCGAACCGGGTGGCCCGATGATGATGTACCACGGCAGTTGATACAGTCCGCCTTTACCCTTACCGATACCGGCTTTTTTCAGCTCTTGCAACGCCTGCTTAAAGGTGTTACTGAGTACAGCGGCTTCTTCTTCGGTCTGCACCGTAACCGCATCTTTGGACTCGGCGAGATCTTGCGTCAGTTTTTTATTTTTGCGCCGATTCCAGAGAAATTTGCCCAACTGATACAGAGCAAACGCCAATACAACCAGAATGGAAACAATCAGTCGATTACGCGGATCAACCAGTGGATTGTAACCCGCTAGATCCAGAAAGGGACCGAGTTGCCAGACTAAAAATAAGACGCCGATAACACCGGCTAAGGGTGCCAGAATCGGCAGACGTAACAGATAGATTAAGCCGCTCATAGTGTGAAATGGGGGTAGAGAACGAGGATTTCCACGCGCCGATTAGCGGCACGGCCTTGAGGGGTGTCATTGCCGACAATGGGTTCGCTTTCACCTCGACCCTCGGCACGGAAGCGACTCGGTGATCCAAGCTGATTGACCAGCACCTGACGCACCGACTCAGCACGTCGCTGGGATAATTCGGCATTGGACATGAAACGTCCGGGGACATTATCGGTATGCCCAGTGATTAATACTTGCCCCGGCGCTTGCGACTGAGTATCACGCAAAATATCCGCAACCCGAGTCAGCAGAGCACGAAATTCCGGCTTGACCTCCCATTGCGCCGTATCAAACAGCACATCGCTACAGGTCACATTGGTGCGAATATAGGAGCCGACCACTTGACGAGAATCACCTTGACCAATCACTACATTGCCGGTATCCAAGCAGTTTTCACTGAGCAAAGCCTCACGCATGGCCTGGTGAGCATCGGCGGGCGGTGGCGGTGGGGGTGGAGGTTGAAAATCTGCCGTCTCGGGTCGAGTCGGCATCTCCCCCCCGCGCACCGCCTGTAGATTAGTGAATACCGGGTCGGACACGGCGCTCAAACTCATATTGAAAAACAAAAATACCACCAGCAACAGTCCACTGAGCACCGAAGCCAAAACCCATAGAGGCACATGGCGCATCACGGGATTGCGTTGATCCGTCACACCCCGCCAGTGGGGGGATAACTCCGCTTCACGCTCACCGGCCAAGTTACGTAGCGCCCGATGCAGACGATCGCGCAGAGCGTCCAAATCGCCTTGACGATCGTACAGTCGATATCCACCCTTGAAACCGAGATCCAGACAAATCGCCATTAATTCCAGTAATTGACGATGGTTGCTGGGATCACTCAGCAACTTGTCCAGCAGTTTAAAAAACTCGTCACCAGCCCACTCTTTGCGGAAAAACGTCCCTTGTAAGGTTTTCTTAGACCAGCCGAACTGCTGCCCCCAAGGCGTATTCAGAATAATGTCATCGAGGGTCGCGCACAGCACATAGCGCGCCCGGGTCAGCACCTGATCATCATTGACCCCCAGTTGGCGAGCGCGGGTATCGAACTCTTGAATTTCGCGAATTAATTGGGCGTGCAAACCGGCTGGATTGGCATGACTGTGCGTGTTTTTCAGTCCAGTCACTAAGGCCAGCAACGCCGAGGCGGCATTTTCCAGTGGATTAAGCCCTTGGCGTTCGACGTGGATGTTACGCCCAGAGGTCGATGCGCTCGGCGCACTCGGCGCACTCACCGCCGCTGAGGGCACCGGCGCTTGTCCTAGACTCGGTCGCCCACCGCCTGGTGTGGGCTTGAGTACCGTCGCTTCAGTGTCGTCAAAATCGGCAAAAGGATCATCTCGATTCACGTTACATCACCCTTTAATTGCCCAGAAAGCCATGTCCAAACCCGGAAACTGGCCGCCAACATGGAAGGCAAACCCTCCCGAATTCGCCATTTGCTTCCAATGTTCGCTGTTACGCGCCAGTTCGAAATAACTGGTGCCTGCATGGTACGGCATTTGCCGAGGCGCAACCGGTAACGCCCGTAGTTCAATGCCCGGCAGCGCCGAATTGACCAGTTGACGAATATGCTCGACCGGACCGATTTTGATTTGTCGGGGGAATTGGCGTAACAAGGTTTCAGCCGGGACATCGGCCTGCACGGCCAGAATGAACGTCGCGCTGGTCAGCAAGCTGCGATCGGTGATGGGCGAGACATGGATGCCGTATTTACGCTCTTGCAAGGGCAATTGCATGGCGCTTTGCTCCAACACCATACTCAGTGCCTGACGCAGCTCCTGCATCAATGGCCGATACGTCGTACTGAGATCATCGTGATCATATTGAGCAAACTCGGCAGGCCGCTTGCCACGGTTAGTGAACGTCGCCATCTCACCCGCCAATTGCAAACCAACCTGATATAAGGCTTCGGGGTGCAAGTCGGTCATTTTTGCCAAATGGGCGAACCACGGCTCATAACGATTCACCGCTTGCAGCAGCAGGAAATCAGCAATTTCTGCGACCCCACCACGTCCAGAGGCCGTCACCCGAGCGGCCAGCGCCTCACCCCGCTGGTGCAGCAGACCATGCAGTTCGTTGACAAAACCCAGCAACAAGGTGTTGTTTTGGCAATCCAACATTGGCGGGATAAAGGCTTGATCCAGCACTAGGCTTTGATCACTGCGTTTTTCCACCACCCGCGCCACACCGAGGCCAGAATACTCGCGCAGATCACCACGCCGCTGTAACAACCGCAAGCGGCGCTTACCAATTTCGATCTGTACGGCATTATCAAAACCCGCATTACTGTCACGGGTTTCGTATTCCAAAGTGCGGTATCGGGTGACGGATTCCAGACCGGCGTCGCGATCCGCTTCAGCAGCACCGGGGCGACGCACCGGCAGTGCCATAATGATCTCGGTATCGCGGACTTCATCGCCGATGTCCAACGGCGGCGGCGGATCGTCTTCATCAGGGATTAACACGGGGGTACCGTCGGGCAAACGGCCAAAGGCGCTGACAATGGCGATTTTGCCCAAACTCAGAGCCTCCTGATCCAACACCAGATCTTTAAACCCCCAGTCATAAGGCCGGAGATGATCACAGCGCCCGCGCACTAGGAACTCGCTGTAGCGATCCTGTTGCTGGAAATGTTGCGGTCGCAGGAACATGCCCTCCGACCAAACCACTTTACTGTTCCAAGACATATTAGCCCGTGTGTAGAATTAATTAGAAAATCAGGCCAGTGAGCACCCGCGACTAGCGCTGACGTAATTTGGCCAGTTGCGCCTCATAGGCCAATGCAAACTCTTTGCGGAATAAATCCTGAAAGTCATCTTCAGCGCGAGCAGCCAATTTGCCATACAGTCGAGTAAAGGCGTCCCAGTAACGCGCCTTACGACCACCGGCCATTAAATTGGCCAAACGCGAGTATTCACCTAACTCTTCTTCCAAAGTCACCGGATCAAACCGCTCTAACAACTGACCTAATGCCGCTTGCATACCCGCAATCATCGCCAACTCATGGGCGCGAATATCTTCAAAGCCTTCAGCAATCGCACGATCGGCAGTCATCCAGATACCGTCCTGGCGACCCAGCATCGCTTTCATGGCCTCTTCAACGGTTGGCAGAATTTTTAGCGGGTTATTAGCCACTGGCCCGACCATAGTGCGTTCAATGCGAAATTCATTTTTGATAGTGCTGCGCGCCCGCAACAGATCCAGCATACCTTCAGCCGTTTGCCGGTAGAGTTTGCCAAACTGTTCAACCAGCACCAACGCGTCCAGCCCCGGAGGTAAATCACTGGGCGACAAGCCACAACCCCGCAAAAATGCCGCCAACACCAGATCACCCTCTACCGGTGTAGCCGTCACCGGACTCGGCGGCGCCTTGACTGAAGCGACAGGTGGCTCGGCAGGTGCAGATAAGTGCTCTTCAGCCGCTGGCGGCTCGGGTGAGGGTTCTGGGTCGCTAGGGTGTTGTGCAACTGTCGGCGGAGTCGATTCAATGGAGTCAATCGGCGGCGCAGCATCTAAAAAGGCAAAAGGGTCTTCATCCTCTGGTTTTTCAGAGGGCTGGGGTGAGGAAGTCTCCGCTACGGGTTCAGTCGGGGAGGGTGAAGGTTTGAAAATTAAGGAATCTTCCCAGTCATCCGGTATCACTGAATCGCCGCTGGGTGCAGTAGGCATTGGTACCGGCTCAGTTGAGTCATGCGAGGGTTCAGAGGCAACACCAGGGGCTTGGAAAAACGCCTGTTCAGAAGGTAAGTGATCAAACTCAGCCGACTTGCGCCAATCCTCCCCAGTTGTATCATCGGAATCCAACCCTAAGGGATCAGCCGCCGGAGTCAGCAGGGGATCAGGTGCTCCAGCAGCCAGCGGATCAGCAGACGGACTCCCCTGCCAAGAGTTCAGATCAAGTTGTTCAGTTTGTTCACCAAACAAGGGATCAGCGGCTCCCGGAATAGAGCCAAGGGCTTGAGCCTGCTCCAGCATGACTTGAATGTCATAGTCCCCGAGGCTCAGGGTGTCCGTATGGGATAATTTCGCACTGTTACCGCGCCCCAGCCTCTGTTCAGAATGATTGATGTACACCCCGTTGGTGCTGGTATCGGTGAGGTGGTATTCACCATCACGATATTCCACGGTGCAGTGTTTTTTTGACAGCACCATTTCAGGATCGGCTAACACCCAATCATTATCCGGTCCGCGTCCAATACTACAACGCCCTTGCGTTAAGGTGTATTCGCCGGTTTGTCCGGGGGACAGCCGCTGATAGCTGGTTATGCGCAATGTTAATGCCATTAATCGGACTCAATCATCAACTGTATGTGTGCTAAACATAGTTGATTCGGTGACTGACGACAACCATTAGTCGAGTGATCTTTACAGTGTATCGCATCCAAGCGGTTTACAGTGGCGATGTGATGCGTTATTTTTAGCTCACTAGCTTTCATATACCTTACTAGGTATACTATTAATCATTCATCTATACAATAGGGACGAGACGTTACATGAGCCTTGACGTCGCTGCGCTGCTGCAACCCGTGACTGCCGATCTGCCCTGTGGGGACAACCTTGAGTATGATCCCCTGTTCCAAGAACTTGAACGCACGGCGGTGGGTAAACCCGAAACCCAATTTAGTGAAGCGGAACCGCCCGACTGGCGCCAAGTGCGTAACAAAGCCCTAGAGGTGCTCAAGCGCAGTCGGGATTTACGCATCCTCACTTATATTGCCCAGAGCAGTCTGCATCTAGGTCTCTGGGATGAGTTCCGCGATAGTCTGCACCTAATGCAAACCTTGCTGACCGAACACTGGCAGGCCGTCCATCCTCAACTCGATCCCGATGATGGCGACCCAACCTTTCGGGTCAATGCGGTTGTGGAGTTGTGCCATCCGGATAGCATACTCGATACCCTGCGCAACGCTCCATTGGTCAGCTCGCGGCTGATCGGGCAATTCAGTCTGCGCGATATTGAGATTGCCCAAGGTAAACTGCAGGTCAACCTCCCCGCAGATCAACAACCCAAATTGGCTGAAATCACAGCAGCCTTCACAGAAGCCGATATTGAGACCCTACAAACAACTGCCAGTGCTTTAAGCGAGGCGACCGAGTACAGCATTGGCATTGAGCGTGTTATGACCGAACAACTCGGTGCCAGCCAAGCCCCCGATCTAAGCGCACTCACTCATGAGCTGCGCAGCGCTCATGCCGTCGTTGCCGAACAGCTCTCTGCCCGCGGGGTTAATGTAGTTACCGAAGACGAATCCGAGACCACCACAACCGCAGAGCCGGGTGCCAGTGCGGCACGGGCACCCATCAGTGGCGAAATCAATAGCCGTGAGGATGTCAAGCGGATGCTGGACAAAATCTGTGCTTACTACAGCCGTGAGGAGCCATCCAGTCCTGTGCCCATTTTGCTTAACCGTGCCAAGCGGCTAGTGGCTATGGACTTCATGGACATCCTAAAAGACATTGCACCTGACGCGCTGGGACCGGTAGAAAAACTGCGCGGCAAAACTGAGGACGAATGATCTGTGCGCTCATAGCACGCAGCGCAGCGCATCGTTCCATTACCCTGAAGTGACTGACAGAGGATCCGATTTATGGCACAAAGTAGCCAAAAATTCATTCAACGTAACCGCGCCCCGCGAGTACAAATTGAATACGATGTTGAGGTTTATGGAGCAGAGAAAAAAATTCAACTGCCTTTTGTAATGGGGGTTTTAGCTGACCTTTCCGGCCAACCGGCCGATCCACTTGACCCGGTCGCGGAGCGCAAGTTTCTAGAGATAGATGTCGATAATTTTGATGATCGCATGAAGTCGATGAAACCCCGTGCGGCCATGCGGGTACCCAATACTCTGACGGGCGAAGGCGAATTAAGCATCGATTTGACCTTCGAAAGCATGGACGATTTCTCGCCCGCCGCTATTGCTCGCAAGGTCGAACCACTGCGTAAATTACTGGAAGCCCGCTCTCAGCTATCGAATTTGATGACCTATATGGACGGCAAAACCGGTGCGGAAGAACTGCTGCACAAAGTCTTGCAGGATCCCGCACTGCTACAGGCACTGGCGTCCTCACCCAAACCTGAAGACGGATCGTCCGAAGAATCTGCCGCTAAGGAGTAATCACTGATGTCTGAAGCCCAAACTCAAACCACCTCGGCTGAAGGCCAAACGATTGATTTTAGTGAGTTCGATGCGTTATTGCAGAAGGAGTTTAAACCCCGTTCTGATGCCGCCAAGGAAGCGGTTGAAAATGCGGTAAAAACCCTAGCCGAACAGGCACTGGTCGATACCGCAATTATTTCCGATGATGTGCTCAAAACCATCGAATCGATGATTGCTGCCATCGACCAAAAACTCAGCGAACAGATTAACCATATTCTCCATCATCCCAATTTTCAACAGGTCGAAGGGGCTTGGCGTGGTTTGCACTATCTGGTTAATAACACCGAGACGGATGAGCAGTTAAAAATCAAGGTGTTTAATATCAGCAAAAAAGACGTTCATAAAACCCTCAAGA
>PWUP01000210.1 GCA_003562535.1 Gammaproteobacteria bacterium
CTCGGTGAAAAGATGGACGAATACATCAACGCCCAACAGCAGGCCAACGGCTTTGACCTGCGCTATAACACCACGCTCACCGCGTCTGATCAAGACTGGCGGCACTGCGCTGCGGTGCTGTCACGGCAAGATTTCATCACGCTGATGAGCGAGGGGTGGTGAGGTGACAGCGGATTCAACGTCGCTTGCGTGCTTGCTCAAATGCAGCAGCCAGCGCTCCCATATTGGGTGGCGGTTTTGAGGGCACCGAGCGAGGCTTATTATTAGATTTACTGGGTTTGGGACGTGTGGCTGCGGGCGCTGAGGGAGCTTGTCCGGGTTCATCATCCAAACGCAAACTCAGTCCAATACGCCGCCGCTCTGGATCCACCGTCATGACTTTGACCGTTACCACATCACCAGCTTTCACAATATCCCGTGGATCGCGCACAAAACGGTTGGCCAGTGCGGACACATGGATCAGCCCATCTTGATGCACGCCAATATCGACGAAAGCGCCGAAATTAGCCACATTGCTGACCACCCCCTCTAACACCATGCCGGGACGCAGATCGGCTAGGGTTGCAATATCATCACGAAAGACGGCGGTTTTAAATTCAGGACGAGGATCGCGCCCGGGCTTTTCCAATTCACCCAAAATATCGCGTACTGTTGGTAAGCCGAAGTGCTCATCAGTGAAGCGGGTGGGGTTCAGTCCGCGGAGCAGATCACGCTGGCCGAGCACCTGATGCACTGGTTGACCGCAGGCGGCGATGATCCGCTGAGCCAAGGGATAGGCTTCAGGATGTACCGCCGAGCGGTCTAAGGGATTCGTGCCGTTCATAATGCGTAAAAAACCAGCCGCTTGTTCAAAGGTTTTATGGCCTAAACGCGGCACCTTCAATAAGCTTTTGCGATCAGGGAATGCGCTGTATTGGTCGCGATACCCCACGATCTGCCGCGCTAATCCCGCGTTCAAACCGGCTACCCGAGACAGCAAGGCGATTGACGCGGTATTGACATCAACCCCGACGGCGTTCACACAGTCCTCAACTACCGCATCCAGAGTGCGGCTTAAGCGCCCTTGGTTGAGATCATGTTGGTACTGACCGACGCCAATGGCTTTGGGATCGATTTTAACCAGTTCGGCCAGTGGATCTTGCAGACGGCGAGCAATGGAAGCGGCTCCCCGCAGGCTGACATCGATATCGGGCAGTTCTTCGCTGGCCAGCGCCGAGGCCGAATACACCGAAGCACCGGCTTCGGAAATCAGCAGTTTTTGTAATTTGAGTGCAGGATGACGCTTGAGCAGTTCTTGCACCAGTTTATCGGTTTCCCGCGATGCGGTGCCATTACCGATGCTAATGAGCTCGACCCGGTGTTGCTGCGCCAAATGTGCCAAAGTGGCTAGTGCAGCCTCCCACTGTTTTTGCGGTGGATGCGGGTAAATCGTCTCTGTCGCTACCAGTTTACCGGTGGTATCGACCACCGCCACTTTGACTCCGGTGCGCAGACCGGGATCCAGGCCCATGGTCGGGCGCGGACCGGCAGGAGCTGCCAACAATAAATCTTTCAGATTACGGGCGAAGACCTGGATGGCTTCGTCCTCAGCCTGCTGGCGCAGGGTGTTATGAATATCCAACTCAATACGCCCAGCCAGCTTGACTCGCCATGTCCACCGTGCGGTTTCTTGTAACCAAGCGTCTGCCGGACGCCCTTGATCATGAATCTGAAACTGGCGGGCAATGCGGGCTTCGCAGGGGTGGGGGCGCTCGGGGTCCAGATCAGGAAAGTCTAGGGTTAAATTCAGAATACCCTCATTGCGTCCGCGTAACAGAGCCAATACCCGATGTGAGGGAATCTTCGGCAGGGCTTCCCGATAGTCAAAATAATCGGCAAATTTAGCGCCGACTTGGGTTTGTCCCTCGACCACTTGAGCGCATAACCAAGCATGATCCCAAACATAATCTCGCAGTTCGCCCACCAGCTCCGCGTCTTCGGCAAAGCGTTCCATCAAAATCTGCCGCGCCCCGGCCAATGCCGTATCCGCATCGGTAATCGCTTGTTCTGGATTTAAAAATTGAACAGCCAGCGTTTCCGGGGTGTGCTCAGGCTGTTCCAGCAGGCTTGCTGCCAGCGGTTCTAAACCGGCCTCACGGGCTATTTGTGCTTTGGTACGGCGCTTGGGCTTGTACGGCAGATACAGATCTTCGAGGCGGGTTTTGCTGTCGGCGATTTCAATGGCCAGACGTAAAGCGTCGTTGAGTTGACCCTGTGCCTCGATGGTGGTCAATATGGTTTGGCGGCGCTGGTCGAGTTCGCGCAGATACTGCAAGCGTTCTTCCAGCAACCGCAGTTGGGCATCATCAAGTTCGCCGGTGGCTTCCTTGCGATAGCGGGCGATAAAGGGCACTGTCGCACCGCCGTCGAGCAGGGCAATGGCGGCAGTGATTTGCGGCTCACGCACGCCCAACTCTTGAGCCAGGCGTTGTTCAATACGGCTCATCCGGTCTCCAAGGGGTGTGTGGCGACAATGATGCCGTCGCTGTCAGCGTACAGATACTGGCCTGGACAAAACTCTACCCCAGCAAAGCGCACCGGGATATCCACTTGCCCCTCTCCGCGTTTAACGCTGCGCAGAGGATGGCTCGCTAGGGCTTTAATGCCAATATCCATTTGGGCAAGTTCGGCGCTGTCGCGCACACAACCGTTCACGATAAGTCCTGCCCAGCCATTGGCTTGCGCCAAAGCGGCGAGTTGATCGCCGACCACGGCGCACCGCAATGACCCCCCACCATCGACGACCAGCACTTGCCCATGCCCGGCGTGTTCTAGGGTCGAGCGTACCAAGGAATTATCTTCAAACAGTTTCAGTGTCACCACTCGGCCATGAAAGCTGTGGCGGCCACCAAAATCACGCAACACAGGCTCAGCGATTTGTAGCCGCTCGCTGTGGGCATCACACAGATCAGCGGTGGCGTGGCTCATGGTTTAAGCGCCCCATTGGCGTACTGGGCCGGTATCCAGATGCACAAAACGCGACCGACTGTAGCGACCAACGCCGCCCACTTGTAATGACACTGCCGTGCGATGAACCTCATTGAAATTGCGATCTGTTATCCGAATATCGATGGCCTTAGCGTGTAAGTGCATGCTATTGCGCGCAACGTTACGAGAGCGTTGGCGCATCATGGCGTTGGTTTCTGGGGAACGGTAGCCACTCAGCACATGAATCGGTTCGCGTGGCTCAAGTTGTAACTGCAAGACATAAAGCGTGTCGATTAACTTGGGATCCATGCGCTTGTACTGGTCATTATAGCGATCCCGCATCAGATAACTCAGAGCATGCAGGGATTCTTCCAGATAACCTTCAGTCGGTGTCCAATACACGGTGCGCAGCGTCTCGCCCAAATTGGGGGAATACAACGCTAGAATACGTTCTGCGTTGGGCGGGGTGAGGGTGGCGGCTAATGCCGCAGGGCTGGCAAGTGCCATACCTGCACCGACGGCTGACAGTTTGAGGAAATTACGCCGACTGTGGTTGCTGCTGTCTACATCCGATGTATGATCAGATTCCAATGGATGACAATCACACGCGCTGAATGGCTGCATGAACGAGATTCTCCTATAACATTGATAGTTGTTAAAAGTTAAGTTTAAATCGCTGGTTAACTCCGGGCATTCTACCCGCAAAGCGGCTTATTCTAGTAGGTCGATCAGAAGCCAGCATAGCAATCTGACATTAAGGTTTTTTTTCAGTAGCAAATACTTGCGCGACTCCTTGTAGGGTAGGGTTAGGGGCAGTGATTAAGTAACCGGGTACGGTCTCCAAATAGCCGCTATAGCGCCCTTTGGCCATAAAGCGCTCGCGAAACGCTGAGCGGTCAAAAAATGCCCCCCATTGGGGGAGGATGCCACCGCCAATATACACCCCGCCCCGTGCTCCTAAGGTCAACACCAGATTGCCGGCAACCGTACCGAGTAGGGCGCAGAAATGGTGTAAGGTGGCTTGGCACAGTGGGCAGGTGGCGGCAAGACCCCGCTCAGCGATGGTTGCGGCGTTGAGAGGTTCAGCGGTCTGGCCGTGGTGCTCGGCGACTGCCCGATACAGGGTCGGTAAGCCACTGCCGGATACTAAGCGTTCCGCCGAGACGTGCGGATACCACTGGCGGACTCGGTGTAACAATTCCGCTTCCTCCTCATTGCTGGCGGCTAAGGTCACATGCCCGCCCTCGCCCGCAATAGGCAGCCAGCCGTCTTGGTGGGGGAGCAGTCCGGCCACACCCAGACCCGTGCCGGGACCGATTAAGGCCAGCGGAGCGTGGGATTGCGCTTGGCCGGGCATGAACTGGCGATAGTCTTGATTGGGCTGCAATGTGGGCAAAGCCAACGCCAGTGCGGCGAAATCGTTCACGATGACCAACTGTTCCCATCCCCATTGCCGCTGCAATTCAGCGCGACTGAATTGCCAAGCGTGATTGGTCATGCGGATCCAGTCGCCGGTCACCGGAGCCGCAATAGCAAAAGCGCCCGCCTTAGGGTCAGCAACCGCGTGTTCAGCCAGATAGGCATGTAATGCGGCATCGAGGCTGGGGTAGTCTTGACAGTGTAGGGTGTGCTGGTGCACGGGGGCTTGACCGGCTTGCAGCACCAAGGCAAAGCGCACATGAGTGCCCCCGATATCAGCCACCAGCCAGGGCAGGCCAGGCATAGCGCCGCGACTCAATGGCCGAAAGGACAGTTAATCACTGCTTTTATCATTGCTGTTGTGTTCCAAAAAGTCACGAGGATAAGGCAGTTTGGGTTCAGGTAAGCGCATATCTTCCGGTTCAATCTGGTGGGGAAAGCCATCAATCGGCCCCAGTTCACGACTGTCACGCGCCATGGTGGGCGGGCTTTGTACATACAAAGTCACCAATTCGGCAATGGCTGTTAAGGCCCCAATATGGGTGCGTTCATAGCCATGTGAAGAATCCGCGCCAAAGCCAATCAATGCGGTGCGAATGTCATTACCCGCTTCTAAAGCGGCAGCGCTGTCGCTGTGATAAAAACGGAATATATCTCGCCGATGTTCGATATCATGTTGTTTACACAATTGAATCAGTTTGTGGCTGAGATGGTAATCGTAAGGGCCACTGCCGTCTTGCATCACGACGGTAACCCCAGATTCGCGCGAATTCTGGCCAGCCGCAGGGATGGCGATATCCACCCCGACCATTTCGCTGACCTCGCCGCGCAAAATGGCCGAAGCGCCAGAACCGACTTCCTCGCTGATGGTGAACAAGGGATACCATTTGATCGGCAGGGTGATACCGTTGTCCTGAATCGCCTTGCAGGCAGCCAGCAGGGCAGCCACCCCGGCTTTGTCATCCAGGTGGCGCGAGCAAATAAACCCATTAGGCAACATCTCGGGGCTGGGATCAATGACCAGATAATCACCAATATTAATCCCTAAGCGCTCTAGATCCTCACGAGTGTCACAAAATTCATCGATGCGCAATTCAACATGATCCCAGGAAATGGGTTGCTTATCCACATCGTCGTTGAAGGCATGCCCCGAGGCCAGCAGCGGTAGAATGGTACCGCGATAATAGCCTTCATCGGTGTATAAGGTGACTCTAGCCCCTTCGGCAAAGCGGCTTGACCACGTACCGATGGGTACTAATGCCAAACGACCATTGTCTTTAAGCCCCCTGACCATCGCGCCAAGAGTGTCCAGATGAGCCACAACGGCGCGGGCAGGGTTGCTGTTGCGACCGGGGATGCTGGCGCGAATGGCACCGCGCCGAGTGAGTTCATGCTCAATACCAAGGTTATGGAGTTTCTGACAGGTGTAGTGGACAATTTCATCGGTTAAACCGACAGGACTGGGAATGGCTAATAATTCCAGCAAGGTTTGCGTGAGAAAATCGGTATCGATGTCAAGTTTTTTCTGCATCAGCTTGTCTCATACCCAGAGGTCGCATCGGGTTGAATGGTTAATGGGAAGAGTAGATCAACAAAGCGTTCAGCGGTGGGTTGCGGCTCATGGTTGGCCAGCCCAGGCCGCTCGTTGGCTTCAATGATCACATAATCAGGGCCGTCTACGGCGGGCACTAGAAAATCCAGCCCGACGACGGGAATATCCAATACTCGTGCGGCTTTTTCAGCGGCTTCACGCAATTTGGGGTGCAGTTTAGCCGTGACATCATGGATGGTACCGCCGGTATGCAGGTTAGCGGTTGCGCGCACTTGCAGCGAGTGGGCATAGGGTAAAATATCATCCAGGGTGTAACCGGCTTTTTCAACGCAGCGTTGGGTGGCGGCATCTTTGGGAATCCGTGACTCACCGCCGGTGGCCGCTGCTCGTCGGCGGCTTTGCTTGTCAATCAGTTCGTTGATGGTATGGCGACCGTCGCCGACAATGCGGGCTGGGCGGCGCACGGCAGCCGCAACAACCCGAAAGTTAATTACAATAATGCGTAAATCTTCGCCCGGGCAGTAGCGCTCCAGCAAGACTTGGTGATGGTAGTGGCGAGCGTTGTCAATGGCTGGAGGGAGTTCTTCTGGTTCGGTGAGATTAACGCTGATGCCTTGGCCTTGCTCAGCATCGGCGGGTTTGACCACAATCGCTTGGTGTTCGCCCAGAAACTCGCGGTTGGCCACCTCCTCACCAGCGATCTGCTGAGCCGGTACCTGCAGGCCATGCTGGGCGAGCAGTCGTAATGTGACCCGCTTATTTTGACAGCGGCTCATGGCAATCGCCGAGGTTAATTCCGTCAGCGATTCGCGGCAGGTGATGCGCCGCCCGCCGAAGCTGAGTTGAAAATACCCTTCTTTGGCGTCGATGACCTCGACATGAATACCTCGGCGGCGGGCTTCTTCCGTGAGCAGGCGGGCATAAGGATTGAGTTGCCGTTCTGCTTCGTCCGGGCCGGTAAACAGCGGTTCGTTGATGGCGTTTTTGCGCTTAATGGTGAACACCGGAACCCGTTGGAAACCAAGTTTTTCATACAGCGCAATGGCTTGGCGGTTATTATGCAATACGGATAAATCCATATGCGCTCGACCGCGGGCTTGATAATGTTCGATCAGATAGCGCACCAAGGCTTCGCCGACACCGGGATGCTGGGTTTGTGGATCAACGGCCAAACACCACAGGCTGGCTCCCCCTTCAGGATCGGCAAAGGCATGCACATGATCAACGCCTGTCGTGGTGCCGATCAGTTCGCCGCTGTGCAAGTCTTCAGCCACTAGATAAGTGAGTTTACGCGATGCCCGGTTTTTCCAAACAAAACTGGGTTCTACCGGAACCATGTGCCGAGTTTCATAAATGCGGTTAATGGCTGCAGCATCGGCACGGGTGCGTAGCCGTCGCACGGCAAAGCCCTTGGGCTGAGCACCACGAGTCTGATAATTGGCCAGCCACATGCGATAGGTGTGTGAGGGGTCAAGAAACAGAGCTTGTGGGGCTTGTGAGAGAATCACATGGGGGTCGCGCACATAAATGGCAATATCCCGACAACCGGGTTGCTCGTCGCTCAATACTCGGGCGACTTGCGCCGGTTGATGAAAGGTATGCGCCATAATCAGACGCCCCCAGCCGCAGTTCAGCGTAATGTCTTCAGGTAACTGCCGGCCTTCCGGCGAGGCCAGCGGCGAGGACTGATGTTGCACACTGAGTCCGCGATTACGGCGCAAGCGATGGCCACGATGGACATCGCGCTGCAGGGAGTCGGAGCTGCGATCAGAGGCCATGAGTTTGCAACCAAAGTTCCAGTAAGCCGAGTTGCCACAGTTTGGAGCCACGCAGGGGCGTGATATGGGCTTCAGGATTTTGACTGAGCAGGGCAATGTACTCCTGATTGAATAACTCACGTTCGCGGGCGCGCGGCGAGTTCAGTGCGTTTTGGACGTAGGCTAGAAAATCCCCTCGCAAGTATTTAAGCGCCGGTACGGGGAAATACCCCTTAGGTCGATCAATCACTTCAGCGGGAATCACTTGGCGGGCGGCTTCTTTGAGTACGTATTTACCTTCACCCGTGACTTTATGGCGAGCGGGGATACGAGCTGCCAGCTCGACCAGCTCATGATCCAGAAACGGCACCCGAGCTTCTAAGCCCCACGCCATGGTCATATTATCCACCCGCTTGACCGGATCATCAACCAACATCACGGTGGTGTCCAAGCGCAGGGCTTTATCAACTCCGGCGACGGCACCGGCTTGAGCAAAATGTTCGGTGACAAAACGACCGCTGTGATCCGGGCCGTGAAACCGGGGATTCACCGTTTGCAGATACTCCCCGTGATCGCGGTCACAAAACAGGCGGCGATAGTCGTTTAAGGGATCGCGACTGTCGAGCAGAGGGGGGTACCAGTGATAACCACCGAAGACCTCATCCGCCCCTTGGCCGCTTTGCACCACTTTGCTGTGCTTGGATACCGCCTCGGAGAGCAAATAAAACGCCACGCAGTCATGACTGACCATCGGTTCGGCCATGGCGCGGATGGCATTAGGTAATTCGGGCAGCAGTCTCCGGCTGTCAATGAAAATCTTTTCATGCTGGGTCGCGTAATGCTGAGCGATGATATCGGAGTATTGGAATTCATTACCGGCCTCTTGGCCAACATCCTCGAACCCGATGGAATAGGTGCGCAGATTGCCAACGCCTGCTTCACACATCAGCCCGACGATTAGGCTGGAATCGACCCCGCCAGACAGCAAAGCACCGACCGGCTCATCGGAGACCAAGCGCCGTGCTACGGCAGTGCGTAGAGCGCTTAGGGTTTGGGATTGCCATCCGGCGAAATCCAACCGGTGTTCCTCGCCGCGTGGCTCATAGGACAATTCCCAGTAACGCCATTGCTCATGGCGACCGTCGGGGTCAATGCGCATCAAATGCCCAGGAGGCAGTTTGCGCACGCCTTTGAGTATTGTATGCGGTGCAGGCACCACGGCATGAAAGCTGAGATAGTGATGCAAAGCCACTGGGTCGATATCGGTATCGATATCACCGCCGCACAGTAAAGCCGGTAGGGTAGAGGAGAAGCGTAGCCAGTGATTGTTGCGGCTGTAATAGATGGGTTTGATCCCCAGTCGATCGCGGCCTAACAGCACACGTCCCGAATCACGTTCCCAAAGCGCAAAGGCGAACATCCCATGCAGCCGTTGGACAAAATCCGCCCCCCACGCATGATACGCCTTTAGCAAAACCTCGGTATCACCGCTGGAAAAGAAGCGATACCCATGTTGCTGCAACTCAGCACGCAGCTCTGGGTGATTATAAATCGCCCCATTGAAGACGATGCCTAGCCCTAATTCAGGGTCCAGCATCGGCTGTTGGGCGCGCGGACTGAGATCCATGATTTTTAAGCGTCGGTGACCAAAACCCAAAGGGCCTTGTTGCCACAGACCGGCACCGTCCGGACCCCGACCGCTGTGGGCAGCGTTCATACGGTCAAGAGCAGTGCTGTCTGCTGGATTCTGGTCGAAGCGAATTTCACCAACAATCCCACACATCAGTTTTGTATTCTCCTAGCCAAGTGTCATCTTGGGAGGTCACCTTATCACACTGTGTGCATACTAATCGAAACTGCCGTGAATGGTAAGGCCGAGCAGCAATGCTAATGGCTATAGGAATCGGCTCAATAACGCCGCTAATTGCAGCGGCACATTGACCGGCGCACTCAAGAGACGCGGCAGCGTCTCAATGGCCTGTAACTGCGCAAACAGCCGCTCGGCAGGTAGGCGATGACTGAGTTGCCTTAACGACTCGGCTAGATCAGGGTGTGCCAGACGTGGCGGGGGTGTCTGACAGAGTTTCAGGCGAATCATATCCTGCTGCCAAGTCAGCAGCCACTCGCCAATCTGGGGCTGTTTAGCCCAACGATTGGCCCATTGATCTGGACTGAGCCGCCTGTGTATGACCTGTTGATAATCAGTGAAACACTCACGACGTTGGGTCAGTTCTTCGCTATGAGCCATCGCTAAGGCACGTAGAGGTGCCCCACCGGCTAAGCTCAACACTAATTCTGGAGTCGCATCGGCAGGGAAGGATTGGGAGTGCTGCCCCCACTGTGATCGCAACCATGACAGGGCCTGCTCAGATGCTGGGCGGCTAAAATTCAGGCGCTGGCAACGACTGCGTACTGTGGCAGGCAAACCGGCGACACCATCAGCGACTAAAATCATTAGCCGTTGTGCCGGTGGTTCTTCCAAGGTTTTCAACAAGGCATTAGCCGCTTGTGGATTCAACCGTTCGGCTGAATCCAACAGCGCAATGCGGTAAGCGCCAAACTGACTGCTGTGCTGCATAAACTCGCTGAGTCCACGAATCTGGTCGATTTTAAGCGGTTTATCCGCCGCCTCAGGAGCAATATGCTGAACATCAGGGTGGACCCCGCTGTGCAATTGGCGGCAACTGCGGCACTGGCCACAGGCTTGCGGCGGTTGGCCCTGCGGTTGCTGACACAGTAACCAGTACGTCAAGGCGGTCGCCAAGTGACGCTTGCCGAGACCACGGGCGCCAACGAACAACAGCGCATGGGCGGGCCGAGACTGTCGATGTTGCTCGGTGAGATTGCGCCACGGGTCATGCTGCCACGGCAAAGGGCTTAGAGAGTTGACTGCGTTGCTAACCACGTTGTCATCCGTTCAAACAGCACCGAGGTGATCATACGCCCAACAATTTCAGGGGGGTGATCGGCCGCAATGATTCGATAACGCTGGGGATCGCGCTGAGCACGTTGTAGATACGCTTGACGCACCCGCTCGAAAAAATCACATCCCTCACGCTCAAAACGATCTGGGGCCACACCACGCTGTAAGGCTCGTAAGCGGCCTTGCTCAACCGGCAGATCCAGTAACAGCACACAATCAGGACGCAGATCAGCCTGTACCCAAGTTTCTAAAGCGGCAATCCGCTGCTCGGCAATGCCTCGTCCGCCACCCTGATAGGCATAACTGGCGTCAGTGAACCGATCACACACCACCCAATCCCCCCGCGCCAGCGCCGGTCGAATGACTGTGGCTAAATGTTCGGCGCGGGCGGCAAACATCAGCAAGAGTTCGGCATCTGCGGTCACTGGCGGTTGCTGCGGGGACAACAAACGCTCGCGCAGGGATTCCCCCAGTGCGGTGCCCCCTGGTTCGCGGGTGACCACAACGGAGAGTCCCGCAGCCTGCACATAGCGCTGAATGTGGTGCAGTTGAGTGGTTTTACCTGCCCCTTCAGGTCCTTCTAGGGTAATGAACCGACCGCGTGTTGTCACTGGCTAATAAACCGTCGATAGGCTTGCACCGCCCGATTATGTTCTTGCAGCGTCCGAGAAAACACATGTCCTCCGCGGCCATCCGCTACAAAATACAAGGTGTCACCGGGAGCCGGATCAACAGCAGCCTCCAGCGCCGCCCGCCCTGGTAAGGCGATCGGGGTGGGCGGTAGACCGGGGCGCGTATAGGTATTGTGGGGATGATCTTGGCGTAAGTGGGAGCGCAACAGCGGTCCTTCAAAATCCGCAGCCCCCAAACCGTAAATCACCGTTGGATCGGTTTGCAGTAACATGCCTCGACGTAAACGCCGCACAAATACTCCAGCGACTTCACGACGTTCAGCGGCCACACCGGTTTCTTTTTCAATAATCGAGGCTAGAATCAACGCGGCATAAGGCTCGTCAAAGGGCAAATCCGCTTGGCGCTGCGCCCATACGGTGTCCAAAGCCTCACGCATGGCGTTATGGGCACGGCGTAAAAACGCCAAATCGGTCGTGCCGCTGGGAAAATGATAGGTCTCCGGTAAAAACCAACCTTCGGGATGCTGCTCGGGATGCCCTAAACGCGCCATAATCTCGGTATCGCTGAGGCCATCCAGTGTCACTGTGATGGCGGGATGGGCATGGACAGCGTCGAGAAGCTGGCAAAACGTCCAGCCTTCGACAACGGTCAAGCTGTGTTGCACCACGCGCCCGGCCACCATAGCCGCCAGCAATTGCTGGGGCGTCATATCGGCATGTAAGCGATAGTCTCCGGCTTGAATCCGCCGTGCATCGCCACTCAGACGGGCGTAGAGGCGCAGATAAAGAGGTTGCTGAATCACACCCTGGGCGTGTAACTCTTCGGCAATTCGTTGAATCGACGCCCCACGCACCACGGTATAACGCCATTCCGAGTGGGGTGGGGTGATCGTGCTATTCAGAAAACGCTGATAATCGTGATAAACCCATGCCCCCACACCGGCAGCAATCACCAGCAGCGCTACGACTATCGCTCCAAGCACACGCATGATTAATCCAAGCGACTAAAGATGACCGAACCATTAGTACCGCCAAAGCCAAAGGAGTTGGATAAGGCGATGTTGATCGGACGTTGCTGCGCAGTATGCGCAACGTAGTTTAAATCGCAACCGGGTTCGGGTCGATCCAGATTAATCGTTGGCGGTGCCACCTGATCACGCAGTGCTAAGATAGAGAATATCGCCTCAATACCGCCCGCTGCACCGAGCAGATGCCCAGTCATGGATTTGGTTGAACTCACGGCGAGACGATAGGCATGATCACCAAACACCCCTTTAATAGCATCGGATTCAATTTTATCGCCTGCGGGGGTCGAGGTGCCGTGGGCATTGATATAATCAATTTGCTCCGGATTCAGTCCAGCGTCTTGAATGGCCAGACGCATACAGCGGCGCGCTCCATCGCCGGACTCTTCAGGCAAGGTCATGTGGTAAGCATCGCCGCTCATGCCAAACCCAATCAGTTCCGCATAAATACGCGCCCCTCGGCGGCGTGCCTGTTGGTATTCTTCCAACACCAACACTCCGGCGCCATCACCAAGGACAAAGCCGTCGCGATCCACATCCCAAGGCCGACTGGCGGCTTGGGGATCATCGTTGCGGGTTGACAACGCCCGTGCGGCGGCAAACCCACCGACACCGGTCGGTGTCGTGCCACGTTCGGCTCCCCCTGCAATCATGACATCCGCATCACCGTAAGCAATCATCCGTCCCGCCAAGCCGATGCTGTGGGTGGCCGTAGTGCAGGCGGTCACTATAGCCAAGTTGGGGCCTTTAATCCCTAGTTTTATAGATAGATTTCCGGAAATCATATTAATAATGCTGCGGGGAACGTAGAACGGCGTGATTTTACGCGGTCCGCCGTCTAAGTACGCCTTATGGCCGTCTTCAATACCTTGCAAGCCGCCAATGCCCGCGCCAATGGACACCCCCACACGCTCAGTATTCTCTGCGGTGATTTCCAAACCTGCATCATGGACTGCATCCATTGCAGCCACCATACCATAGTGGATAAAGGCATCCATCTTGCGGGCTTCGCGTCGATCAATGTAGGGACTGATATCCAAACCCTTGACCGTGCCTGCGAAACGCACTGGAAACCCCTCGGTAGAAAACGTCTCAATAGTTTGGATACCACTACGCCCTGAGAGAATCGCCTCCCAAGCGCTCTCCAGCGTATTGCCAACCGGAGACACAATACCGAGTCCGGTAATTACCACCCGTCGTTTGCTCAAGTTGACCTCACTCAACCACCGGGTTAGACAACACGACCGCAGCCACACGCTGATGACTGCGGCCGCCCGATTCACTGTGCGGGTAAGCGTTCACCTCTCTGCCCACCTCGCTCGCCTACCTTAAGGCTTAGCTCTAGTGGGCAGCAGAAGGTGAACGCTTACGCTGCGTATCAGGGATTCAAATTGGCGTTAATGTAGTCAATCGCCTGTTGGACGGTCGTGATTTTTTCCGCATCTTCATCAGGAATTTCGCATTCGAACTCCTCTTCTAAGGCCATCACTAATTCGACGGTATCCAAAGAATCTGCTCCTAAATCATCGACAAATGAAGACTCCAAGGAGACTTGCTCTTCCTTGACGCCCAATTGCTCGATGATGATTTTTTTAACCCGTTCTTCGATTGTGCTCATGATTGTTTAGATCCTCGCATATTGCGTTCTATCGGGGCTGATTACCCCATATACATACCACCATTGACGTGCAGGGTTTCCCCTGTAATGTAACTGGCACGATGAGAAGCCAGAAAAGTAACCGCGTGGGCGATGTCCTCGGCGAGTCCTAAACGACCCAGCGGAACACTACCCACTATCGCTGTCCGCTGGGCTTCGCTTAACGCTCGGGTCATATCAGTATCGATCATACCTGGTGCCACCGCATTCACGGTAATATTGCGACCGCCAACCTCACGCGCCAACGATTTGGTCAAACCAATAACGCCTGCTTTGGCCGCAGCATAGTTGCTCTGTCCGGCATTGCCAGTGGCGGCAACGACCGAGGTAATATTAATAATCCGTCCCCGCCGCGCTTTGATCATGCCGCGCAGTACGGCTTTACTGAGTCGGAACAATGCATTGAGATTGGTATTAATCACCGTATCCCATTCAGTGTCCTTCATACGCAGCAATAAGTTATCGCGGGTCACACCCGCGTTATTCACCAAGACAGTCACCGCGCCCCATTCCTTTTCAATGGATTGGATCAGGGCTTCAATCGCACCGGCTTGGGTGACATCCAACACCCGACCTGCGCCGGCCACAGACTGCTGGTGTAGCTGCGTAGTAATCGCAGCGGCCCCCGACTCTTGGGTCGCCGTACCGATGACGGTTGCGCCTAAACGCCCTAATTCCAGGGCGATGGCTTGACCAATGCCACGGCTGGCACCGGTGACTAAAGCGATTTGGTTGTCTAATCTTTCACTCATGCCTACTTCCTAATAAGTCAGCAAAACCGAACCCCAGGTGAACCCACCGCCGAACGCTTCCAGCAATACCGTCTGCCCAGGCTGGATGCGCCCATCACGCACACCGACGTCTAAGGCCAATGGCACGGATGCCGCTGAGGTATTGGCATGATAACGCACTGTGCTGATCACTCGCGACATGGGCAGGTTAAGTTGACGAGCGGTGGCGACTAAAATACGCTCGTTGGCTTGATGAGGCACCAACCAATCAATCGCTTCAGCCGTCATTTGGTTAGCGCTTAACGTCTCATCGACAATCCGACCCAAAGTACGCACTGCCATTTTAAAGACTTCACTACCGCGCATGGCCACATAGGCTTGATTAAGGCAGGTTTGATCATAGCCGCTCGACACCCCGGCAGGAACCCATAGGAGTTCTTTATAACGGCCATCGGCATGGAGGTGGCTGGATAAAATGCCCGGTTCTTCAGAAGCTTCTAAAACCACAGCCCCTGCACCATCACCAAATAAAATGCAGGTGGTACGATCCGTCCAATCGAGGATACGTGAAAAGGTTTCAGACCCGACCACTAGGGCGCGACGGGCGCTGCCGGTGCGGACAAATTTATCGGCAATACCCAAAGCATAGACAAACCCCGTACAAACGGCTTGCACATCGAAAGCAGGGCAACCATAAGCGCCTAAACGCGCCTGAATTTGCGTGGCAACACTAGGAAAGACGTGGTCAGGAGTCGTCGTTGCCACCACAATCAAATCCAGCGTATCCCCGTCGATACCCGCCGCGTCTAAGGCGCGGCGCGCGGCGTGTTCAGCGAGATCCGCTGCGGTTTCATCGGGTGCGGCAATATGGCGTTGTTCGATACCCGTGCGCTCGAAAATCCACTCAGCACTGGTATCCACTTTTTGCTCTATATCAAAATTAGTCACTATGTGTTCCGGCAAATAACCGCCAGTGCCGATAATTCGTGCGTAGCTCACAACACCTGCTCGCTGTCCATGGGGATAAAATACCTGCTGATATGTTGTGGCACAGCATGGCGAACCTCTGACTGCGCCACGCGAATGGCATTGGCAAACGCTGTCGCATCAACGCCACCATGACTTTTGACCACAATGCCGGTCAGACCTAACAAACTCGCCCCATTATAACGCCGGGGATCAATTTGCCGACTCAATTGGTGCCATACTGGCAGTGCCAACCAACCACACAACCGTGCCCAGAGCGTGCGGCGGAACGCTTGGCGGGTGCAATGGTGGATTAGCTGCGCGGCACCCTCGCTGGCTTTTAGCGCCACATTACCCACAAACCCATCACACACAACCACATCCACTCGATCCATAAACACGCCAGTGCCTTCGACAAAACCAATATAATTTAAATGGCTAGTGCTTAATAGTCGAGCGGCTTCTTTGACTTGCTCATTGCCTTTGATCTCTTCGGCACCGATGTTGAGCAAAGCCACACGCGGATGTTGAATCTGGTCAACCACCGTACACAGCACTGAACCCATAATCGCAAACTGTAACAAATGCTCGGCTCGGCTATCGACATTAGCGCCTAAATCGAGCATATGCACCTGACCGTGTACGGTTGGTAAACGGGTGCAAATCGCAGGCCGATCAATGCCGGGTAGCGTCTGCAGCACATGCTTGGCGGTCACCATTAACGCCCCCGTATTGCCGGCACTGACACACGCATCGGCGTCCCCCTGCTTGACCAAATTAATCGCCACACGCATGGACGACTGTTTTTTGGAACGCAGGGCGTAGGCCGGCGACTCGTTCATTTCCACCTGTTGTGGTGCATGACGGACGGTAATCAACGCATGATCCGTGGCTGAATGCTTACGCAACTCAGCACGCAACAAGGATTCCTGTCCCACCAAAATGATGCGTAGGCCAGAACTGGCACAGGCTAAAGCAGCCGGCACCGTCACTGATGGCCCGTGATCCCCCCCCATAGCATCGACGGCAATGGTTACACAGGGGTTCATGATGGCTTAAACACGGTACAAGCAGACGGGGCTAAGAGTTAAGTCTCGCTATCGTCGTCTTCTTCGATCGGCTGGACAATCACTTGCCGACCTCGATAATAGCCTTCGGGGGGAATATGGTGGCGACGATGGGGTTCGCCAGTCGTTGGGTCAACCGCAAGGGTTTGACCACTTAATGCATCATGCGCACGACGCATATCCCGCTTGGAGCGGGTTTTCCGATTTTGCTGCACAGCCATGCTGTCATAACTCCTAACAAGAAAATAATGTCACAAACCATCCTGTCAGGATGATTCCGATTGATCACGCTGCCACAAAGTCCGTAAATCCGCAAAAGGCCGCCGAGTGTTCAGCTCGACCACTTCAGAGGACTGCTGACTCACAGCGGGCATTTGGCAGTCTCCTTCTGGATGGCGCGGAAATACCGGCAACAACAGCAGCAGTTCATCCTCGACGACATCCGTTAACTCAACCTCAACGGCGGCAATCAAAGGCTCATAGTGGACGGCCAAACGCTCAGCCGCTGACTCATCAGCCACAAGACCTAGTGCTATATGAGCATGCAAAGACAGCTCACAAGGCTTCAAACAGCGTTGGCACATCACGGTGACCCGCGCCCCGATCTGACCCTCGACACAAGACTGCCCGTCGAAGTCGATGCTAAACTGCAAATCGACCTGTGGTTCGTCAAGCAGCTCACAGACCAAGGCTGGCAAACGCCGCAAGCGAGCGCGGGGCAAGAACCCTTGCAGTCGCGATCCCTGTCGAGCGAGCGCCCAAGGGTCAATGATGTCGGGAAGAGGGTCACACATAAACTCAGTGATCATATAGTGCTGTGCCCATAGTGTAAAGACAGATTGCGTATCAACTGGAAATATTTACATATAATGTCTGTAAAATCAAATCATTCATCACGACAATTGGTGCTGGCTTCGACCTCGGCCTACCGCCGTGAACTGTTACAACGGCTTGGTCTGGCCTTCACCACGGTCAAACCCCTAGTGGATGAAACCCCTGAGGTTGACGAACACCCCGCTGCTTTAGCCGAACGCTTAGCCATTTTAAAAGCCCGCGCTGGAGCCGCCTTAGCCTCGCAAGCCTTAGTCATTGGCTCTGATCAGAGCGCTGAACTTGATAGGCAAATTTTGAGCAAACCGGGTAACCGAGCGCGGGCTGTGCAGCAGCTCACCCAGCTTTCCGGGCGCTGTGTAGTGTTTCACACGGGGTTGTGCCTGCATGATGGACGTGATGGCCGCGAACAAAGCATTGTCGTGCCTTATCGCGTCTGGTTTCGTTCACTGGATCAAGCCCTGATTGAACGTTATCTCGACCGCGAGCAACCCTATGATTGTACCGGTGCGTTCAAATCTGAACGATTAGGCATTGCCCTGTGCGAGCGTTTTCAAGGCGATGACCCTAACGCATTAATCGGTTTGCCGCTGATTCAACTGTGTCGGATGCTCGAACGAGTCGGCGTATCCGTCGTCTAAAACAAGAATCCGCAAATTCGGGCAATCGACTCTATGCACACCCTATTACGCAAACTCATAGGCACTGCCGGGTTATTAGTGCTCTGTATGCCGAGCGTTCAGGCGGATATTTTCACATGGACTGACGCTCAGGGTCGAGTACATTACAGCGATCAGCCCCCCGCTGACCGCACTGCCCGCGCCCTTGACCTCCAGCACACCAACGTCTCTACCATTGGGGGGGCTGCCCTGCGTCCCGAAGAGCGGGAGTGGCTAACCCAAATGGATCAGCGCCGTGCGGAAGCCCAACGCGCCGCAGCCCAGCGAGCGGCCTTAGCACCGATTATCATCACTCCGCCAGCGGCACCCCCAGAACCACAACCCAGAACCCGCACCATCATCCGCTATCCGGTGCCCTATCCGCATTATCCACCGCAGCGCACCACCGGCTTAGGGCTAGAACTGTCCAGCGATCATTGGCGATTGCAATTCGGGCATCAGATACACCACCATACGCGGCGATCTGTGCCTGATCGACGGTATCCGCGCCATGATCATGACGGGCGCAATCGCTACCATACAGAGACCGAGGTCAACCGCGAGGCACCGAATGAGCGTTCACGCCCACCCAACCGTTACCGCCCCCAAGCCACCCGCTGGCCGGGTTAATCCAGCCGATGTTCACGCCGGAACGGATGCGCCGGATACACGCCGATGACTTTCATCATAGAGGTAAAATACTGTAACTCTTGCAACGCATAGTCCACCTGCCGTTCGGCCACATGCCCTTCAATCTCGGCGTAGAACTGCGCAATGGTAAAGGCATTATCCGTCATATAACTTTCCAGTTTGACCGTATTTACACCATTGGTCGCAAACCCACCTAGTGCTTTGTACAAGGCGGCGGGCACACTGCGCACTTGAAAAATCAGGCTGGTAATGCTCGGTGTACTCGGCGGTGGATCGGCACGCTGTGCGGCCAATACCACAAAGCGCGTGGTATTACCCAAACGGTCTTCCAAACGAGTGCGCAAAGACGCCAACCCATAAATTTCACCGGCCAAACTGGAACCAATCGCCGCCACGCTAGGGTCTCCCCGTTCGGCCACTTCACGAGCAGCCCCAGCGGTATCGGCACTGTTAACCGGTTTGAGACCCAATTCACGGATCATACCTCGGCATTGCGCCAAAGCCTGGGGGTGACTGTGGACAGTGCGAATATCGTCTAAACTTGCTCCTGGTATCGCCAATAAATGATGCTGCACCCGTAAGAAATGCTCACCGGTGATGTATAAACGCGACTCTGGCAACAGGTGATGGATATCCGCCACGCGCCCACCCAAAGAATTTTCAATCGGCATCATGGCCAAAGCCGCTTGACCGTTACGGATGGTATCAAAAGCGTCGGCAAAGGTCTGACAAGGCAAGGTATCCAAGTGCGGATAAACCTGTTGACACATTAAATGCGAATAGGCTCCGAGTTGACCTTGAAAAGCAATCGTTTGACTGGGATCAGTTGGGCTCATGGACTTTGAGAATTGGTTAACATCAGGCGGTGGATTATCGAAGCCCTACACGGTACTGTCAATCTAGCGCACTGCACCATGCCCAGCCCGTAGCACTTGCCATCACGGCTAACAGTCTGCATATTGTTCTCTAAAATTACCTTATGGAGTGTGTATAAGCATGGCTGATTCCCCTTACGTGCTGAATGTGACAACCCAAAATTTTGAACAGCTTGTCCAATCCTCATTTCAAACCCCGGTGATGCTGGATTTTTGGGCACCGTGGTGTGGCCCATGTAAATCACTGACACCCATTCTGGAGAAACTCGCGGCTGAGTACGCGGGGGCTTTTGTACTGGCCAAGATCAACACCGATGAAGAGCAAATGTTAGCGACCCAATTGGGCATTCGTAGCCTGCCCACGGTGATGCTGATCAAAGACGGCCAACAACTGGATGGTTTTATGGGTGCTCAGCCCGAGGGGCAGATTCGCGCCCTGCTGGAGCGCCATCTGGGTACAGCGCAAGCAACCGCCCCAACTGGCGACCAACGCCTGACTGAAGCCGAAACCTTAATGGCTGCTGGCCAGTCGGAACAAGCAGTGGCGTTATTGCGCGTCCTGAGTGCTGATGAACCGGATAATCACGATCTGCAATTAATGCTGGCTCAAGCGTTATTGCAAACCGGCGCTATCGACGAAGTTGAGAAGATTCTGACGGGTCTGCCCAGCGAACAGCAAAATGGTGATCAAGCCAAGGCGATTCGTGCCCGGATGCAGTTTGCAACACAAATGGCCGATACACCGCCCTTATCGGTTCTGCATGAGCGGCTGGAGGCCGATCCCAAGGACATTGAAGCGCGCTATTTACTGGCCGTGCATCTGTTAGTGGCGGGTGATCATGCAGCGGCTTTGGAAGAATTGCTCACAGTCATGCGCCAAGACCGCAGTTTTCGCGATGACATTGGCCGACGCAGCTTGGTCGATGCCTTTGCGATTATTGACGACCCGGCCTTGATTACCCGCTACCGCCAGCGCATGGCCAGTTTGTTGTTCTAATGGGCGTTAAATCCGATCGTTGGATTCGGCAAATGGCAGCCGAACGTGGAATGATTACGCCGTTTGAGCCTGATCAGGTCCGTACCGTGAACGGCCAGCGGGTGATTTCTTACGGTACCTCCAGTTACGGCTATGATGTACGCTGCGCTGATGAGTTTAAAATTTTCACTAATATCAACTCCAGTATTGTCGATCCCAAAGCCTTTGATGCGGGGAGTTTTGTCGATCTGCAAGCCAAGGAGTGCATTATCCCGCCGAATTCATTTGCCCTCGCCCGCACCGTGGAATACTTCCGTATTCCACGGGATGTTCTCGTCGTGTGCTTAGGGAAAAGCACGTATGCACGTTGTTTTCGCGGTGACACTCGCGTTGCTTTAGTGGACGGCAGCACCCCGACTCTGGAGGATATGGCTGACCGCGCTGAACAGGGTGAATTGTTCTGGGGTTATAGCCTCGGCGAGTTCGGGCGAGTGATGGTCTCTTTGCTGGAAGCGCCGCGTTTTATTGGCCGGGACGCGCTGCTGGC
>PWUP01000048.1 GCA_003562535.1 Gammaproteobacteria bacterium
GATCGTTCGGAGCCGTCGCTGGATGCTTTAGTGCCGAACAACCCCAATAAACCTTATAATATGAAAGAATTGATTTATAAGGTGGTTGATGGCGGCGAGTTTTTTGAGATCCAACCGGATTTTGCTCAGAACATTTTAATCGGTTTCGGGCGCATGGAAGGCTATACGGTCGGTTTCGTCGCCAACCAGCCTATGGTACTGGCCGGTTGTTTAGATATTGATTCTTCACGTAAAGCAGCCCGATTTGTCCGTTTTTGTGACTGTTTCAATATTCCTATCGTCACCTTTGTCGATGTACCCGGCTTTATGCCAGGCACCGCGCAAGAGTATGGGGGCATCATCAAACACGGCGCTAAACTGCTGTATGCCTATGCCGAAGCCACCGTGCCGAAAATCACCGTCATTACCCGCAAAGCCTATGGCGGAGCCTATGATGTCATGAGTTCTAAGCACCTGCGAGGTGACGTAAATTTTGCCTGGCCTAGTGCTGAAATTGCGGTGATGGGGCCCAAAGGAGCGGTGGAGATTATCTTCCGCGAACATGCGGGTGACCCTGAGAAAATCGACGAACTCACCGAAGATTACCGGCGTAAATTTGCCAATCCCTTTATTGCCGGTCACCGTGGTTTCATTGAAGATGTAATTAAGCCCAGCTTTACTCGCAAGCGTCTCTGCCGTTCGCTAGTTATGCTTAAAGATAAAAAGTTGGAAAATCCTTGGCGCAAACACGGGAATATTCCACTGTGATGTTTAAAAAAATACTGATCGCTAACCGCGGTGAAATTGCCTGTCGGGTGATTAAAACCGCGCGCAAAATGGGCATTGCCACTGTAGCAGTGTGTTCGGATGTGGATCGTGACGCCTTGCATGTGCAAATGGCCGATGAATCCGTCTTTATTGGTCCCTCGCCATCGGTGCAAAGCTATCTGCGCATAGAGCGGATTGTCCAAGCCTGCCAAGAAACCGGCGCTGAAGCGGTGCATCCTGGCTATGGCTTTCTGTCAGAAAACCCGCTATTCACTCAAGCCCTAGATAAAGCAGGCATCGTCTTTATTGGGCCTAATGTCCGAGCTTTGGAAGTCATGGGCGATAAAATCGCCTCTAAGAAGCTGGCTATTAAAGCCGGTGTGAATACCGTACCTGGTTCTACCGATGTCATTCGTGATCCCGATGACGCGGTACGCATTGCTCGCGATATCGGTTTTCCCGTCATGCTTAAGGCCAGTGCTGGCGGTGGCGGCAAGGGCATTCGTTTGGCGTGGAACGAGGCCGAGTGTCGTGAGGGCTTCCAGCGAGCGACCAATGAAGCCCAAGCCAGTTTTGGTGATGGGCGGGTCTTTATTGAAAAATTCATCGAAAAGCCGCGCCATATTGAAATTCAGCTCATTGCCGATAACCACGGCCAGATACTGCACCTTAACGAACGCGAATGTTCCATCCAGCGGCGCCATCAGAAAGTCATCGAAGAGGCGCCCTCGGCGTTTATTGACCCCGCAACCCGCCAAGCGATGGGTGCGCAAGCGATTGCGCTCGCACGGTCGGTGGACTACCGCTCAGCGGGTACGGTGGAGTTCATCGTCGATAAAGACCGCAATTTCTATTTCTTGGAGATGAACACCCGTTTGCAGGTCGAGCACCCCGTGACCGAGATGATCACGGGTCTGGATTTGGTCGAGCTGATGATCCGGGTTGCGGCCGGAGAGCCGTTAGGTTTGACGCAAGACCAGATCGGCATTAACGGCTGGGCTATTGAATCGCGGGTGTACGCTGAAGATCCCTACCGGGGATTTTTACCGGCTATTGGTCGTTTGATGCGTTATCAGCCTCCGGCGGAAAATGCCCATGTGCGCGTAGATACTGGAGTCACCGACGGTGGTGAAGTGTCGATGTATTACGATCCCATGATTGCCAAGCTGATCACTTGGGATCATGATCGTGACCGAGCCATCCGCCAGATGCGCCACGCCCTCGATTGGTTCTACATCGGCGGCCTAGGGAATAACACCCCGTTCTTGGCCGCACTGATGAACCACCCACAGTTCAAATCTGGCGATATCAGCACGGATTTTATCGCTGAACAATACCCTGATGGTTTCCAGTCACCCGTGCCCCCTGAAGCGGAAAGGCATCTTCTGGTTGCTGTCGCCGCAGCGGTGCATCGTTATCATGTTGATCGTGATGCGTCGATTACCCAGCAATTGCCCGGCCACGAGCATCACCCTGGTGATGACTGGGTGGTTGTGGTTGACGGTGCTCACTATCCGCTGACGATTCGTCGTGATGCGGCTGGGTTTACCATCGACGCGGCTCATCAGAAGCAGCCGCTGCGGATTGATGGGCTCTGGCACTTGGGTCATCCCTTGTTCGAAGCACGGATCGATGGGGAGTTGGTGTGCGTGCAAGTCGAACGCGACGGTATTAGCTATCGCTTGTCGCACCACAGTTTCCGCGTTAAGGCGCTGGTGTTGACTCCGAGTGTGGCCGAGTACCAGAAACAGATGCTGGATAAACCCGCCCCGGATCTCAGCAAATATCTGCTCTCACCCATGCCGGGTCTTTTAGTCCAGGTGCTGGTCAAACCGGGTGAAAATGTCAAAGCTGGCCAAGATTTAGCCATTATCGAAGCGATGAAAATGGAAAATGTGCTGCGTGCGGCTCGCGATGGCACGATCAGTGAGATACGCGTGGAAGCCGGTGCCAGTTTGTCGGTGGATCAGGTCATTATCGAGTTTTCGTGAGTTATGACATGAGTGCGGCTAGCAGCTATCAGAGTTTAGCGGCGTCAGTGCGCAGTGGTCAACGGCGTGCTTTGGCGCGGTCGATTACCCTGATTGAGTCCAGCCGCCGTGCTGATCAAGACACCGCCGAGGCTTTGCTGACCGAATTGTTGCCGGATACCGGCAACAGCATCCGCTTGGCGATTTCCGGATCGCCAGGCGTAGGTAAATCAACGTTCATCGAAGCCTTTGGTATTCATTTGCTTGAACAAGGCCACCGTGTTGCCGTGTTAGCGATTGACCCTAGCTCGGCGCGCAGTGGCGGTTCAATTCTCGGCGATAAAACCCGCATGGAGCAACTGACCCGCCGACCGGAAGCCTTTATCCGCCCCTCACCCGCCGGGCGGACTCTCGGCGGAGTGGCACGGCGTACCCGTGAGGCTATGCTGGTCTGTGAAGCCGCTGGATTTGACGTGATTATTGTCGAAACCGTTGGTGTCGGGCAGTCCGAGACCTTGGCGGCTGAAATGACCGATATGTTTTTGCTGTTGCTGCCGCCTGGGGGTGGGGATGATTTGCAGGGGATTAAACGCGGCATCATGGAGTTGGCCGATTTAGTCTTGGTCAATAAAGCCGATGGGGATTTACTGGCTGCTGCTCGGCGGGCGGCATCGGATTACGGCCATGCCTTAGGGCTGATGCAGCCCCGTTCGCGCAGTTGGCGGGCTGAGGTTAAGCTGTGTTCCGCAGCAACCGGCCAGGGGATTGATGCGGTCTGGGACAGCGTCTGTGCCTATCGCCAAGCCTTGCAACAGTCCGGCGAATTCCAGCAACAGCGGGCTGGTCAGGCGCGTTCTTGGTTATGGCAGGAACTGCGTGAGGGGTTGTTACAGGAGTTTCAATCCGATGCGGCTATCCGTGCGGCCTTGCCGACAATCGAAGCGGCGGTGGTTGCGGGAACCACTCCAGCACCGCTGGCCGCACGCGACTTACTCAATCAGTTTCTTGCCCCTCAAGTCAGTGACGGCGGGCACAATCCAAGGAGTATGTAATTCATTATGGTTATCAGTGTGCTTACTTTTATAGCGTTTTTTGCAGCCAGTGCTGCCGCTGCCGCCACAGGTTCATTATTCAGTCCAGGGGCGTGGTATGATCGCTTGGAAAAACCGCGTTGGACCCCCCCCAATTGGTTATTCCCTGTAGTCTGGACGATTCTATACATCAGTATGACCATCGCCGCGTGGCGGGTGGCCTTTACCGATTCCCCCTTAGTCCCTCTGGCCTTGGCCTTATGGGCTTTACAGATTGCCCTGAATGCGTTGTGGACACCGGTATTTTTCGGTCTGCAACGGCTGTGGGGGGGGCTGATTGTCCTAGTGATGTTGTGGGCGGCTGTGGTGTTCACCACGATAGCCTTTTTCTTTGTCGATGCCGTGGCGGGTTGGCTGTTTGTGCCGTATGTGTTGTGGGTGAGTACCGCCGGTGCCTTGAACTATGAAGTCTGGAAGCGTAATCCTGCTGCAGTAGCCAGCGCTTAACTTTTAGGTAAAACCTGATGAATGATCGATTAACGGTCACCACGCGCCAATCTTGGTTATCTCGATTAGGCGCTTCTGTCAAAGCCATTGGTTTCGGACTGTTGCTGTTCATCGTGGCCTTTCCGCTGCTGTGGTGGAATGAAGGCCGAGCGGTGATTACCGCTAAAGCCTTGGCTGAGGGGGCTGCCAGTGTGATCTCCGTTCCTTCGGAGCAGGTTGATCCCCGTTACGAAGGGCAGTTGATTCATACTACGGGTCGAGCCATCACCGCGGATACCTTAACCGATCCTGATTTCCCCCAAGTGCAGGTGCAAGCCTTACGGTTGCAACGCCATGTTGAGATGTATCAATGGCGAGAAAATCAGCAGACCACTGAGACCCAGAATGTGGGGGGATCGGTAGAGCGGGAGACGACGTACAGCTATACCCGCGAATGGTCATCCAGCGTGATTGATTCCTCGCGCTTTTACCGCCCTGCGGGTCATGAAAACCCCTCAACCATGCCGTACTCTGGCCTAGAGTTGACAGCCTCGTCAGTGACTGTGGGGGCCTTTGACCTCCCCACTGATTTGGTGCGACGATTATCCGCCTCGGCAACCCTGCGTGTTCCCGATGAGCCTGTAACGGAACCTGGCACGGCTCAAGTGCCTGTTGACCCTACCATGCCTGCGGCGGTCGCGCCTCGGGTCGTTGCCGGTCAGTTCTATATCGGCCACAATCCCAATGTGCCCCAAGTCGGTGATGTCCGTATTCGCTACAGTTATGCCCCCGAGCAAGATGTGAGCGTTGTGGCTCAGCAGCAGGGCAATACCTTTGTGGGGTATCGCAGTGCCGATGGACGGCGTACCTTATTGATGATTCACTCAGGTATCCAGAGTGCGGAAGGGATGTTCACAGCGGCTCAAGCGGCGAATACCCAACTCACTTGGTTGCTGCGTTTGGGTGGGTTTGTGCTGATGGTGGTGGGGCTGAAAATCCTCTTAGGGCCGCTCGGTGTTATCGGTGATGTGATTCCCTTTATTGGGCGGCTGATCCGTGTAGGAACCGGTCTGATTGCCGTTACCCTCAGTGCGGCGTCGGCTTTAACCGTCATCGCGATCGCTTGGATTGTTTACCGCCCCGTGCTGGGAGCCGCGCTATTGGCCTTGGCGGCAGCAATCTTTGTAGCCACAGCGATTATGGGTCGTAACAAGGCTGCCACTGACCCCGAATCGGCACCGGCGGCGTAATCATTCAGTCCCCTCACCCCAACCCTCTCCCAAAGGGAGAGGGAGCTTAAGGCAGGGCAGGGGGTTGAACGCTTACCTGCAGTGACCGGTCAGCGCGGCTAGGTCAACCACTGATCCCGCGTAACCGCTCGGTACGGCGGCGTAACAACTCCAGTGTGACCAGTAACAGTACCGAAATAACCACCAGCATGGTGGCTACCGCCAGAATCGTCGGGCTGATGTCTTCCCGAATGCCAGACCACATTTCCCGTGGAATGGTGCGTTGTTCCACTCCGGCAAGGAATAACACCACCACGATTTCATCGAAAGACGTGATGAAGGCGAACAATGCGCCAGACACCACGCCCGGCATAATCAACGGCATGATCACCTTGAAAAAGGTTCGGGTTGGTGAGGCACCCAGGCTGTGGGCGGCGCGCACCAGATTATAGTCGAATCCGACCAAGGTCGCGGTTACCGTAATGATCACAAATGGGGTGCCTAGGGCGGCATGGGCTAGGATGACGCCGGTGAAGGTCTGGGCGAGATTAATGCTGGAGTAGAAGAAATACATTCCCGCTGCAGAAATAATCAACGGCACAATCATCGGCGAGATCAGCAACCCCATCATGGCATTGCGATACGGCAGATAGGAGCGTGATAAACCCAAGGCGGCAATGGTACCGAGTACGGTGGCAATCAGCGTCGAAGCAATGGCAATCACAAAGCTGTTGCGAATGGAACGCAGCCACGAGGAACTGGTCAGGAAATCTTCATACCAGCGCAGTGAGTAGCCCTCGGGGTTAAACGCCAGCATCTCGCGAGTGAAGGTAAA
>PWUP01000145.1 GCA_003562535.1 Gammaproteobacteria bacterium
AGAAAAACCAACCGATCTGGTTTGCTGAAGGCCACGAGGAAGGCCGCGAGGAGGGCCGCGAGGAAGGGCGTCAATCCGAAGCCGCACAACTCATCTGTCGCCTGCTCCACCGCCGTATTGGTTCGCTGACTGAGGCTCAGCAGGAGCGGATTAAAGCCTTGCCGGTCGAACCGCTTGAAGATTTAGGCGAGGCGTTACTGGATTTTACGGCGGCTGCGGATCTGGATGCTTGGCTCAGTGCCCATCGGCGGTAGGTATTAGTAGCGTAATCGGACGCATGAGCGTCTTACGGCTCAACGGAGAACGAAGAGCCGATGAGCGCTTTTGAGTACAAAATTTGGAGCAGATTGAATAATGTCTGATCAGTCTCACGAAATACCCATGTCCGGCGGCATTCCTTATGCCATCGGCCAGGCCAGTGTGGTTCGAATTCCCATACCAGGCACCGACCGCCTGTGCATCGAACTGCGGCCACGCGGCCATGTACCTCCAGGTGGCTCCACGTCCACACTGTTTTTTCAGTTTTTATGCCGCTATCCGAGGTATCGGCACCATGAGCAAGGCGTCTGCCGTCATTATCTGTCCTGATCCAGGGGAGTCGTATTGGCAGCTCGGTGAGCCGCCTGCACCACCTGCCGGACTGACACTGATCGGCTGGAAGGAAGATCCGCGCCCGGTAGACGGAGGGGTTCCGCCGGTTGTTGCCGCAATCATTGCAAGCGCGCTGACTCACTCGATGCGCGTGACATTTCTTCATCCGGATCTGCGCTCACCTGTCGATGCCACGGACTGGCAATCCGCCGCCGCACCTGGAGATAGTGTTCGCGCCTTGCCGCAGGGCAGACTGGCCGCACGGATAATGGCCCGACTGAAGCGGCAACCGGAGGCTTTCCTATTGTATTCTACATGCGACCACAACACAGCGGTGAAACTGTTCGACGTCCCGGACTGGTGTCTGCAAGGGCAAGTCGCACTTTTATCCTCAGCCGAATCACCGCCTCCGAACTTGGATTTTCAGTCGGTGACGGCATTGCTCGGCGATAGCTGGGCACGACGGGTGAGTGAACTGCATTCCGAAGGTATTTGTGGCGCGCTGCGGCCAGGGGTTGATGGTGATGTTGCAGGACTGTTGACGGTAACACCGGGGTTGCACGAGGTGTTACTGACCCGCCTGGAACACGCAACACGGGCTGCAGGCTGGAACTGGCAGGTGTTACCCGAAAAGCAGTTCGCCGACTTCCTGGCTGATTGATGGTTCGGTTGTCGTGAACTCCGCCTACCCCGAATCTATAACCCAGCTTGAACACATCGAAGCCATTGAAAAGCTGCTCTGGAGTGCGGTGGATTCCCGGCGTGCTAACTCCAATACCAGATCGACGCGATTGACCTTAAATCGTTAGAACGGCGGATTGACGGGGTGATCGTACCGGCAGACACCCAACAACCGATCTGGGCGATTGAAGTGCAAGTAGTAGGTCGGGCAAAAGCGCAGCGTTGCCCGCTGGAAACGAGACCAAGCGCTGCCAGATCGCTGCGATGGAATCATCGAGTATCCCACCCCAGCGGTAGGCGGCTACGATTTTTTTGCTCACTATAGGGTCTGTTTTTTGCTGTTTTTTGCTCCTGTGTTTTGGTTGCCGACCTGTTATTGTACTGATTGAACACGATCTCGGAATTCGCATTATGCGCTACCCCCCCATACTCATTATCATGGCTTTACTGGTCAGTGTTGCAGCCTTAGCCTTCAATCCCGATGAGGCGCTACGCCAGTATCAGCAAACCGATCAGCAGCAGCGCCAATCCGAGTTAACAGATCGGTATGAATTTATCGGTCAGGATGGTGGGATTGTCCACGACACGCTGACTGATTTGCACTGGATGCGTTGCAGCTTAGGGCAAACTTGGGAAGCCGGAGAGCAAACCTGTAGCGGTACGGCGGGACGTTTTAAATACGCGGATGCTGAATTGCTTGCCCGCTTGCTGAATGAAGAGGGTGGATACGGTGACCATACGGATTGGCGATTGCCGACGCGAGCCGAGCTGCAAACCTTGGTGTACTGTTCCAGCGGCCAACCGGCGCGGTTTAAATCCCATAATCGCAATGCCTGTGAGGGTAATTTCCGCCGTCCTACTCTGGTCACCGCAGCGTTTCCTAATACGCCAGCGCACACCTATTGGGCGGTCTCGCTACAGCAAGGTCAAGGTTATGACCACGGCGCTTGGTTAGTCCATTTTAATTTAGGCCATGTGAGTAAGGGCGGTGCCTTTTACTATAGCCGAGTGCGTTTAGTCCGTAGAGAGCTGTGATGCGGTATAGGTCGGTCGGGAGAAGGAGCTTAAGGCAGGGGGCTGAGCGCTTAGCGTCCGAGGCACGATTTATGTGGTGGTGATCTGTAATGTATGCGGTGGTAAAAACTGTGTCATTGTGGTTTATTGAACCGTAGTATAGAACCATTAATCATACCGTCTCAAGGGGGAGCAAAAAACAGTTATGTCTCAGCAACCGTCTGCGATGCAGCCGACTGCATTGCACTATGATGACGCCGCAGCACTTATACTGCATACCATAACCGATTTATTGGCTGAGAGCCATTCGGCCCGGCGTCTTCCTGCGGTGACGCTGGACAGTCATTTAGAGCGCGATCTAGGGCTGGACAGCTTGGCTCGCGCCGAGTTACTGGCGCGTTTAGAGCGCCTATGGCAGCGCCGTTTGCCGGAAACCCTGCTCAATGTTGAAACGGCCAGTGAGCTGTTACATGCGGTGCTGCACGCCGAACCTATGGCCGCTCATTCCCATGTCCCCACCGTTGTTGTGCCCGTCACCCGTGAGGCTGGACAGGTGGCCGCCCAAGCGCAAACCCTCAATGCTATGCTAGCCCTGCACGCTAAGCAGCAGCCGCAGCGCACGGCGATTCGTCTGTATGAATCCGATGCGCAGCAAGTCGATATCCGCTATCAGGATCTGTGGCAACAGGCGCAAAGTGTTGCCGTTGGCTTACGCGACCGCGGATTAATGCCGGGGCAGACGGTGGCCTTGATGCTGCCCACAGGGCAGGAGTACTTCATCTCGTTTTTCGGGGTATTGCTGGCTGGTGGGGCACCGGTGCCGATCTACCCCCCGTTACGCCCCAGTCAACTCGAAGAACATCTGCGCCGCCATGCTCGCTTGCTGAGCAATGCCCAAGTGCAGATTCTGATTACCGTGGATGAAGCGCGCCGCTTGGCTCAAGTGTTAGCCTCCCAAGTGCCCAGCTTGCATTCAGTGGTGACAACGGCGGAGGTCTTGATTCCCGCCGTGCATCCGTTGTTGCCTACGGTTAGCCCTGATGCTTTGGCCTTTGTCCAGTATTCCTCGGGCAGTACCGGTGATCCCAAAGGTGTGATGCTGACCCACGCCAATTTGTTGGCCAATATCCGCGCCATGTGCGAGCGCTTGCAAGCCGATAGCGACGATGTGTTTGTGAGCTGGCTGCCGCTGTACCACGATATGGGGCTGATCGGTGCCTGTTTAAGCAGTCTGTATCAGGCCGTACCACTGGTGGTGATGTCACCGTTGCATTTTCTACGGCGTCCGGTGGACTGGTTGTGGGCGATTCACCACCATCGCGGCACCTTGTCGGCGGCACCGAACTTTGCTTATGAGCTGTGTTTACGCCATGTGGTGGATGCCGACATTGAGGGGCTGGATTTATCCAGCCTGCGTTTTATGGCCAATGGTGCTGAGCCGGTCAGTGCCGACACCCTGCGGCGCTTTGCGCAACGCTTTGCCCCTTATGGGCTAGACCCTGGAGCCTTAGCCCCCGTGTATGGGCTGGCGGAATGCTCGGTGGGTCTGGCCTTGCCGCAGCCGGGGCGAGGTGTGCTCGTGGATCGGATTAAACCCGCACCACTGCGCCAACAAGGGGTGGCTGTGCCTGCTGAGACGGATGATCACGAGGTGCTGGAGCAAGTCGCCTGTGGCCATGCCTTGCGTGAGCATGAAATGCGCATTGTCGATGATATGGGGCGTGAGCTGCCGGATCGGCGTGAGGGCAGAATACAATTTCGCGGACCTTCAGCCACTCAGGGGTATTTGCATAACCCTCAAGCCACGGCACAGTTAATCCAAGGCGATTGGCTGGACTCTGGAGATCGCGGTTATCTGGTCGGCGGTGAAATCTACATTACGGGCCGCGATAAAGATGTGATCATTCGCGGGGGGCGCAATTACTACCCCTATGATTTAGAGCATGCGGTAGGACGGCTTGACGGAGTGAGACGCGGTTGTGTGGCCGTATTTGCCGCTGCTTGCCCGCATGATGGCACCGAAAAGCTGGTGGTAGTGGCTGAAACCCGCAGCAAAGATGACACGATTCTAGAACGTCTGCAGGGGGAGATTGCCGCGCAAGCCTTGGAGCAGTTAGGCACCCCAGTGGATGATATTGTCTTAGCACCCCCGCATACGGTATTGAAAACTTCCAGTGGCAAGATTCGCCGCAACGCCATGCGGGAGTATTATCAACACGGGACTTTAGTGCAACGTGGTTTGCCGATAGGCTGGCAAGTCGCACGTATAGCCGCCAGCAGCGTTTTACCGTTCATCGGACGGCGCTTGCGTTCTGGGGCTGATTTGGCCTTCGGGGTTGGGGTTTGGGGTTTGGCCGCTGTGCTGGCACCGTTACTGTGGTTGGGCATTGTACTCGTACCGGGTGAGCGCCGCCGCTGGCAGGTGGTGCGTGGTTTATTGCGTTTGGCGGGGCGGCTGACCGGTTATCGGCCACAGGTGCAGGGGTTGGAGCATTTGCCTCAGGGAGCCTGTGTGCTGGTGGTGAATCACGCCAGTTATTTGGACTCTTTGGTATTAGCCAGCGTGTTGCCGCGAGCCTTTCGCTTTGTGGCTAAGCGCGAACTGACAGCGAATCCCTTGTTGCATCGGCCACTACGGCGTTTAGGCGTGGTGTTCGTCGAGCGGTTTGATCGCCAGAAAGGGGTTGCAGAAACCGAACGCTTGACGGAGTTAGCTGCCAGCGGTGCGGCCTTGGTCTTTTATCCTGAGGGCACTTTCACCCGCGCCCCCGGTTTATTACCGTTTCGCATGGGGGCGTTTGTCACGGCTGCACGTACCGATTTGCCCGTGGTTCCGGTGATCCTTAGTGGCACTCGGGCGGCTTTGCGCGCCGGAACTTGGCTACCGCGTCCAGCGCGTCTGAGTGTGCGTCTCTGTCCCTCGATCCAGCCGCAAGGCACGGATTGGCAGGCGATCAATCAGTTGGCGCAGGCAACGCGTGAGGTCATGGTGCAGCACTGTGGCGAGCCGGATTTGGATTCAACGCACCAAGCAACCCGATAAATCGGAACTATGATCCACCACACAGACCGTGATTTGCAGCCGCCGACTGACCAGTGAACCGGCGGTCAGCTCACCACGCTGGGCATGTGCGGTGAACGTAAACACCGAGTACTCCTGATCCGCCTCTTGTTGTGCTTGCGGGTCACAGGTTAATGCAACCTTAAATCCTTGAATAACCAAAGTAGAGGATAGTGATGAACAGTTGTTGTCAGACTGCACCCGTGAGAGGGCGTACTGTAGGCCCGAGTAGGCGGCGTAATACGCTTGGGTGGCTTCAATAGTCCGGGCGGTGCTCATACTGCGGGTGGTCATGGTGGTTGCAAGCAGCGCGACAGCCGAGGCGACGGTGGTAATCAGAATGATGGCGGCAATCAGCAGCACGCCGCTTTGGCGGTGGTGGACGGCAGGGCGGTTCATGGCGTATTCAATACCAGCACTTGCTTGAGCAATTCGATGCTCTCACCGTCGCGACTTAAACCCAGCCGTAGGCGTACCAGACTGTTGCGGGTATCGGTGCCGTCAAGATGCTCGATGTCACACGCCGTCACATGACGCGCCAGTACCGTGCTGTTAGAGCTAGAAAAATCACTGGGCGGGTTAGCCTTAAAGCCGTACTCTGCGTAGCGGGTGAGTGTTCCCGTAGTTGAATCGCAGACAAAACTCACCGGTTGTTCAACAATGTGGAAGCGTTGGGTGGGCGAGCGATGAGGAAGCTGGGTGCTGGCGAAAGACAGAATCGGCGCATTCCAATCGCTGATTGATGTGCGGTTATCACCACCGTAGGCCCATGCGGTCGCCGCATTGTAAATGACCAGTTCATACCCACTCGGGTCAATAGCTAACTCCGTCAGCACCTCAAACGAGGTGTCATCGGTTTCAAAATCCAGTGTGTCCCCCACGCCGCTGTTATCCGGCTGGGCGCGATAGCGGCCACCGGCAACACTGGGTATGATTTCGAG
>PWUP01000124.1 GCA_003562535.1 Gammaproteobacteria bacterium
CATTCGGTTGGGACTGCTCAACCCGGACTCCAGTTGCTCGCCCGCAAGGGTGTTATCAACGGAGAGCGAATTACCGAAAAACCATCCTGAGCAACTTTGTTTAGGTTTTTAGGAACAGATTCAGGACATTGCCGCAAGTGTGGCTCTGGCTCAGCGTTCTGGTGCGATAGTCGTTGCTGATTCTACGGTAGCGACTCCGGTGCACACCCAGCCTTTGACCTTGGGTGTTGATATCGTAATGCATTCGGCCACCAAATACCTGAATGGTCATTCCGATGTGGTCGCGGGGGCATTGGTCACGGCTGAACGCACAGCGTTTTGGGAGCGAATTGTCGCGGTGCGGGCGCAATACGGGGCGGTGCTGGGGCCGTTCGAAGCCTGGTTATTACTGCGCGGGATGCGTACTTTGTTTGTGCGCGTAGCGGTGGCATCGGCAACGGCGGCTCATCTGGCGCAATGGTTGAGCACCCATCCGGCGGGGGCCGCAGTATTGTATCCCGGTTTGCCCAGCCATCCCGGTCATGCCGTGGCCTGCCGACAAATGCAGGGCGGCTTCGGCGGCATGCTGTCAGTGCGTCTGCGGGCAGGTGAAGCCGCCGTTCAGCCGGTATTGGGGCGGTTACGGCTGTTCAAACAAGCGACTTCACTCGGTTCGGTGGAAAGTCTAATTGAGCACCGTGCCAGCATTGAGGGCGAGGGCAGCCCCTGCCCACCGGATTTATTACGGTTGTCGGTGGGCATTGAAGACCGCGATGACTTACAGGCGGATTTAGATCAGGCGCTGCAGGCCGCGAAGTCATGAACGGTTAACCATTTAACTGTGCAGTGATTCTGGCACCGCCTAAAGCGCTGTGATCAATCAATAATTGACCGTGATACACCTCTTCGACCAGATTGCGCACCACCGCTAAACCAATGCCATGCCCTGGGGTGGCTGCATCGCCGCGCTCCCAGCGTTGCAGCAAGCGCTGGCGGTGTTCAGCCGCAATACCGGGGCCGTCGTCTTCAACCACTAGGGTGAGGCGCTCAGCATGGTGATCGCCGTGTAGGGTAAGACTCACCTGTTGGTCAGCCCATTTACAGGCGTTATCGGCTAAATTGCCAATAATTTCCAATAAATCGCCTTCGTCACCGTGAAAGCGCAGTGCTGGGTCAGCTCTGAGAGTGAACTCTAAGGCTTTATCGGCATAGACTTTCAGCAATGAATCTCGAATCTTACGCGCTGTATCGCTGACCACTACTGGGGCGCGTAACGCACTGCGCCCAGACGCTGCGGCTCGTTGTAATTGGTAATCTACGGTTTGGTTCATGCGCTGGACTTGGGTGTGTACCCGCTGCTGCAGTTCTTCGTTGGACAGCGCTTGCCTTGTGGCGCTGCTGAGTACCGCCAGCGGGGTCTTTAAGCTGTGGGCAAGCTCACCCAAGGCATTGCGATAGCGCTCAAGCTGGCTGCGACCTTCGCGCACCAGTTGATTGAGATTAGCGGTTAAGGGTTGTAATTCACGCGGGTAGTGCCCGGATAACTGAGTGCGCTGCCCGGCCTCGATCTCGCGGATTTCCCGCGCAACTTGGCGCAGTGGCCGCAGAGTCCAATTGACCACCAGCCCTTGCACCACCAACAGCATACCAGCAGCGCCTAACAGCCATGTCCATAGGCTGAAACGGAAGCTGTCCACCTCACGTTGGTAATAAGCGCCACTTTCCGCCACCCAAAAGGTATAACGTTGGTAGCGCTGGGGGCCGATTTCCCAAAATACGGTAAAGCCGGTGAGAAACAAGTCGTGACCGTCACGGCTGCGATGGGCCTGAAAGCGGGTTCTGCCAATATCCGGCGGATCAGGCAGCGGGTGCAGGGAGAGTCCCAGCAATGATTGCGAGCGCCACACGATCTGGCCTTGCGCATCGCTGATCAAGGCGTATAAACCGGAGTCGGGCACCATGAGCCGTGCCTCAGGCAAACCGATGGTCATGCGTACACCCTGGCCGGGATCGATGTCCGCCGCGCCGAGCAGCATATAGACATGCGCTTGAAGTCGGTCACGCACGGCGCTGAGGGTGCTGTCGCGAAACGCTTGATCCAAGGCCAGACCCGTCAACCCCAGAAAAGCGACTAATACCACACTGGCTGCGATCAATAACCGTGTCGTCAGTGCCATAACCGGGTTACGGGCTACGCGCTAACTGGAAGCGATAGCCGCGGCCGCGTAGGGTTTCAATCGGTTGCAGCGTTCTTTCTGGGTCGAGTTTGCGCCGCAGGCGACCAATCAGCACCTCCAGCACATTGCTATCGCGATCCAGCTCTTCTTGGTAAAGATGTTCGCTGAGTTCGGTTTTAGAGACGACTTCACCAGCATGGAGCATCAGATGTTCCAGCACTCGGTATTCATAAGCCGTCAGCTCAACCGCCTGATCGGCGACCGTCACCGTTTGGCTGTGGGTGTCCAAGGCGACTGGATCACAGCGCAGTATGGCATGAGTCCAGCCGCTGGCTCGGCGCACCAAGGCACGCAGTCGTGCCAGCAGTTCTTCAAATTGAAACGGCTTGACCAGATAATCGTCAGCACCGGCCTCCAAGCCAGCGACTTTATCTTGCCAGCGTCCGCGAGCGGTGAGAATGAGTACGGGAAAGCGCCGCTCAGCCTGACGCCAGTGATTCAAAATGCTGATGCCATCCATGCTGGGTAAACCTAAATCGACAACCGCGACATCAACCGGGTATTCTAAACCTAAGTACCAACCCTCTCGGCCATCACCACTGCTGTCAACCACATGGCCGTGCTGGCGCAGTTGTTCAGTGAGTTCCTCACGCAATGCGGTCTCGTCTTCAATTAATAAAATACGCATTCTGGTTCATCGCGGGTCAATGTGGAGAGTCCGCACTCGGCCATCGTCGAGCAAAATCTTGACGATATACCCCGTACTATCGGGGTGGGGGGTGACGCTGAGTACCCGTCCGCCCGTTTCGGAGCGAGCGATTTCAGCAGCGGCATCTGAATCGTCAGCATGCACCGTCGCCGTGCTGAGGTACAGGCTTAAGGGCAGAGCAAACAGTAAGAGGCAACGTCTCATCATAAAAGTCAGTTCGGCGTAGTGTCTGTAACGTCATTATAATTCAGAGTAGCTGAATCCTAGGTAAATGCTGGCATGTAGTTATTGGCGTTGATTTACAGACATGACTGTTTGACCAGCAATTCTCGGCTATAACTACTTCATCATAAGAATGCACGCCCTATGCTAGGATTGCCGATCCGGTTCGACGTACAATAACTGCCGTGGACGCAGGCCACAGGCTAACAGAATCAGCGCATAACTGACCAGTCCACTGGCGATCAGAACCATCAACCAGCGCACTCGCGCCCACGCCCCTGAGGCCAGCCACCAGTCCAGCGGGCCGGCCAGCAGCCACAACAGCCCCCCCATGACCAGACTGGCCGCGATAATGAGCAGTAAAAACCGCCCCCAGCCAGGTTCGGGGCGGTAAATCTCCGCACGGCGCAGATGCTGATAGAGTAAACCGGCATTGAGCATAGCGGATAAGGTCGTAGCCAGCGCCAGCCCAGCATGAGCCAATGGCCAGATCAATAGGACATTGAGCACCATGTTCGCCACCAGAGCGATGATGCCGATTTTCACCGGAGTGCGGGTGTCTTGGCGGGCATAGAAACCCGGGGCGAGCACTTTGATGAGAATAAACGCCTGTAAGCCGAAGGCAAAGGCGATCAAACTCTGCTGTGCCATGCGCACATCGTAAGCGGTAAATGCCCCGTACTGAAATAACGTCGTCAGCATCGGGCCAGCCAATACCGCCAGCGCCACCGCGGCAGGCAGGCCAATCAATACCGCCCAACGCAGCGCCCAGTCCAAAGTACGGCTGAACGCCTGCGGCGAAGTGGCCGCATGTTCCCGCGACAGTTTAGGCAGAATCACCGTGGCCAGTGCGACACCGAACACGCCCAGCGGAAATTCCAGTAAGCGATCAGAGTAATACAACCAACTGACGCTGCCGCTGATCAGCAATGAGGCCAATAAGGTATCAAACAGCAGATTAATCTGCGCGACTGACGACCCAAACAAAGTCGGAATCATCAGTTTTAAAATCCGCTGCACTCCCGGATAGCGCCACCCCCAGCGCGGACGGCACAGCAGACCGAGGCGGTATAAAAACGGCAGTTGCAAGGCCAACTGGGCGATTCCAGCCACCAAGACCCCCCAAGCCAAGGCGGTGACCGGCTGAGCACAATACGGTGCCAGCCATAATGCCGCGCCAATCAGACACAGATTGAGCAGAGTCGGCGTCAGTGCCGGTACGGCAAACTGGCCAAAGCTGTTTAACATACCGCCCGCACACGCGGTCAGGGAAATAAACAACAGATAGGGAAAGGTCAGGCGTAATAACTGGGCGGTCAACTCAAGCTGTTCGGCGTTTTGGGCAAATCCGGGGGCGAACACCCACACCAACAGCGGGGCGGCTAACACCCCGATAGCAGTGACCACAAATAAAATCACCATCAGGGTGCCGGTCACTTGGGTGACCAGTTCGCGCAGCTCATCGGGATGACGTTGCTTATACTCGGAAAATACCGGCACAAACGCCAGTGAGAACGCGCCTTCGGCAAACAGACGGCGGAGAAAATTGGGAATACGAAAGGCGACGAAAAACGCATCGGTGGCCATACCGGCCCCGAATGACCGCGCAATAATCATATCGCGCAGAAAACCCAGCACCCGCGAAATAAAGGTCATGCTGCTGACCACTGCCGTAGAACGCAACAAACTCCGGCTCATGGTTGCACTACCATTGACAAATTCACAAAATACACTGATGATAGTGTGTTTTTCATTAACCTAGACATTCGGAGTTTTGCTTTGGCCAATACCCCCCAATCCAAGAAGCGCGCCCGCCAAGCCGAAGTGCGGCGCCAACACAATGCCAGTCGGCGTTCGATGATGCGTACCCAAATCAAGAAAGTCCTCAAGGCCATCGCCTCAGGGGATCAAAGCGCCGCCCAAACGGCGTTGCGTAATGCCGAGCCGGTCATTGACCGCACAGCGCGTAAGGGGTTGATTCACCCGAACAAGGCCGCACGGCATAAAAGCCGTCTGACTCAGCATATTCGAGCCATGGCCGACTAGAGCAACACCAGATTATCACGATGAATTAACTCGGGTTCATCGACATACCCCAATAAAGGTTCAATGTACTCGCTGGGCTTGCCCACAATTCGAGCGGTTTCCAGTGAGTTATAGTTCACCAGCCCGCGGGCGATCTCTGTGCCATCCTCGGCTAAACAGATCACCAGGTCGCCGCGGGCGAAGGCGCCTTCAACCCGAGTAACCCCCACAGGCAACAGACTGCGCCCGGCATGGCGTAATACTCGCACCGCACCGGCGTCCAAATGCAAGCGCCCGTGAGCTTGTAAACGCGATGCTAACCATTGCTTACGCGCCGCCAGTGGCCCTTGACTGGGCTGGAGCAGGGTGCCCAAGCGTTCACCGGCGGCCAGGCGGGTTAACACCTGGGGTTCTCGTCCCCAGACAATCACCGTTGAAGCACCCGAGCGGGCAGCTTTGGCGGCAGCGCGAACCTTGGTCAGCATACCGCCCTGGCCAAACGTCCCCCCTGCCCCCGACATCCGCTCTAATTCGGGATCACCGGCCTGGGCCTGCTCGATTAAGCGGGCATCAGGATGCTGACGCGGATCACGGTCAAACATACCGCGCTGATCGGTCAGGATAATCAAATGATCGGCCTCGACCAGATTGGCAATCAGGGCGCCAATCGTGTCATTGTCGCCGAAGCGAATTTCATCAAACGCCACCGTGTCGTTTTCATTGATGACGGGAATCACCTGCCAGCCGAGCAGGGTGCGCAAAGCGGTGCGGACATTCAGATAGCGTTTACGGTCAGCGGCGTCATCATGGGTTAATAACACTTGGGCGGTACGAATGCCGTAGCGCTGAAACGCCGACTCGTAAGCTTGCACCAAACCCATTTGCCCGACCGCCGCAGCGGCCTGCAAGGCATACAATGCCCGCGGACGGCGTTCGATCTGCAAACGGCGCAAGCCTTCAGCCACCGCCCCTGACGACACCAGCAATAATTCCTTACCCTGCTGGTGCAAGGCCGCCATTTGTTCCACCCATTGATTGATCAATGCGTGATCCAGACCCCGGCCATTGTCGGTAATCATGGCGCTGCCGATTTTAATCACCCAGCGGCCATGATGGGCGGTTTCACTCATGATGG
>PWUP01000117.1 GCA_003562535.1 Gammaproteobacteria bacterium
ATTCTGGATTGACGAGCAGCGCTGCATCACCGGCGGCCTCGGGTAAGGCCGAAACCGTCGAGGTTATCACAGGCACGGCGCTGGCGAAGGCTTCTAATACGGGCAGACCAAAGCCTTCATAAAGTGAAGGGAAGGCAAACACCTGTGCGGCTCGATATAAAGCATATAAATCCTGTTGTGGCACAAACTGCAACCAGCGCCCATCACCCTCGGTTTGCATCTGCTCAATTTCACGCAGTATGTCTTGATGCTGCCAACCTGTCTGACCGACGATCACCAAGGGATGCTCACGACGCAGTGCCAGCGGCAAGGCCCGATGAGCGCGGATTAACCGGGCAAAATTCTTGCGCGGCTGTAAAGTCCCCACACTGAGCACATAACCGGGACGTAAACGGTAGTGTTGCAGCACCTGGTTGAGCTGTTCCGGTGCTGGCACCGTGAAATACTGCTGATCTACTCCGGGATGAACCACACTGATTTTATGTTCATTGACGCCTAAATAACGCACTAAATCAGGCACCATGGCCGCTGATAAGGCCAGCACATGATCCGCCCACGGCACCGTGCGTAAAAATAAGGCATTTTTAATGCGCCGCAACCGTGGATTCACCCAATGAGGAGCCATGATGGGAATGGCATCGTGCAATGTTGCCACCACAGGCGTTTGCGGCAAACGCGGAATGAGATAGTCCAAGGAGTGAAACAGATCCATCTGCGCCGACACCTGCGCTGCTCCCGGCATTGAGCGCTTCAGTAACAAGGACTGTAGCAACGAGATTTTGAACGAACGGGGAAAATACGCATAAGGCCGCGAGCAAGCCGTCCGCAACCGACGACGCCCACCGTGCAAAGCTGAGGCCGGAAAGACCCAAGGCTGAACGCTAAGCCCCTGCTGATCCACTAAATGATGCTGGAGCCGGTCAACCATGACTCCAATACCGTCCAATGTCGTACCTGAGTTCGCCAACACCGTAGCGCCTAATCCTAAGCGTATCATTTATTTTTCCAAAAATATCATGAATTTTTTGAATCAATACAGTCAGTTTTTCAGTTAAAATGCAACCGCTGCGCATCCAAACACAACACCCCACCCAGCGGTAACGGCCACTGGCGACCCGCATGCCCAAGTGGAAAATTCGCAATCACCGGAATCGAGTCCGGCAAATGCGCCAATAAACCTTGTTCCAGACTCAGGGGTAAATCTTCACCTAGCCGACTAATGCGCTCAAAATCACCGATAATTAGCCCCGCAATAACCGATAACCGTCCACTGGCAGACAACTGAGTAATTAGACGATCGATCCGATAATGCGGCTCTTGCCAGTCTTCTACAAACAACCAACAGCCGTCGGTACAATAATCCTGCGGGGTACCGATAAGACTCGCCAACAACGAGAGATTGCCACCGATCAATGGCCCACGGGCCACACCATCGCGTAAGCGACGCCAACCCGCAGCGACCGAGTTAAGCAGCCCATTATAAGTGTGGTTATCTCCAGCCAGCAGCGCTAACAGTGCACCGATATCCTGTTCATGCACACCACGCGCAAAACTTTCCAAGCATGGACCGTGAATGGCGTGACGGCCTAGCAGGGGGTGTAAGGCCAAAAGCAGTGCGGTCACATCACTGTAACCGATTAAAGGCTTAGGATGAGCCGCAATGCTATGATAATCCAAATGTGGTAACAAACGAGTACAACCATAACCGCCGCGCAAGGTGACAATGATATCGACTTGCGGATCGGTGAACGCAGCCATCAAGGCCGCTGCTCGGCTCGCATCATCACCGGCTAGCTTACCGTAGGTGTCATAACAGCGCGGATCAACGCTGACGGTAAAACCCAGCGACTGTAAAGCATTCACGCCACTGTCTATCAGGTGAGCATCCAATCGATACGCTGGAGCGACTACCCGAATATGCTGGCTGGCGACCGGAATTTTGTCAATGAAGGTGTTAAGCACTGTTGAGCATTTAGCGTTACAATCGGTCACAATAGCATTAAAACTAGCGCGAAGGTATCGCTTGAGTAATACCCTTCGAGCACTCGGGAATATTGGGAACGCCGACGTCCTCGTCGGCAATAAAAGGAAAGCCAACGAGGACGTTGGCGCTCCCAGGAGCCGACGTCCTCGTTTGTCAGTTACTCGGTAGTAGATTACGTGTTCCGATTGCCGATAGTGCAGACCATAAAGCCGTTCGCAGTCTTGTAAACTCATGGTGATCAGCAAGCAGACCAAACCGTAGCCGCGCAGCGTTATCGGCAAAACGGCGCACATAGACACCTTGGCGAGCTAAATTTTCCCACAAGTTCTGCGCCTGTGGAGTCAATACGCTCAGGTATAACACCCCGTCCCCCTCCACCTGAAGTTCCCGCTCAGTCAACAGGCTGCGCAGCGCCTCACACCCAGCGTATGCACGGGCTGCCGCAGCGTGTTGCCAAGCGGTATTGCGGTAAGCTTGGCGAGCGATTTCCAGTGCAACGGTTGATACTGGCCAAGGCCCCATGCGTTGGCGTAGGTGATGAAGTAGAGACTGTGGCCCTAACAACGCACCGAGACGCAGACCGGCCAGACCAAAGGTTTTGCCGAACGAACGCAGTACCACGAGGCGGTGAGTTTCATCGATCTGGCCGGCAAGGCTTAATGACGGCAGAAAATCGGCATAAGCCTCATCGACAACCACCCAGCCGCCACGCTCGGTTTGTCGGGCGACTAAGGCGTCAAGATCCGCTCGCGGCCAACGGTAGCCATCGGGGTTATTCGGATTGCACAGGCAGATAACATCCGCCTCACAGTGCATCAGTGCTTTGGGGTCAGGCAAACGCAGAATCTCACAATCGGTGCGTGCCCATGCACTGGCGTACTCGCTGTAAGTAACCTCCAGCAAGGCTACCCGTCGGGCAGGTAGCAGGTCCGGCAGCAGGGAAATAGCGGACTGCGATCCACTGGTGAACGTGATGGCGGTCGGCGCACAGCCCATGAAAGCGGCTGCTGCCTGTGCCGCTGCAGAGAAGTGCTCGGCTTCCGGCAGCCGCTGCCACAGCTCGGTGGACAACTGGGGGACGGGGTAGGCGATGGGGTTAATCCCAGTAGACAGGTCGAGCCACGGCTGTGGTGCGTTGGGAAAACGGGTCATCATCTCTGTCAATGCGCCGCCGTGTACGGTATCAGACATTATTAACCCGTCACGGCTTGAACAGCAGGGCGGTCGCCTGCGGGCCAGCCTAAGGCTGGGATACCCGCCAGACTCTCGGCCAGCATGGCGTAGTGGCGTTGGTCGGCGACTACACCGGCTGGCCTGAAGCGCATTCCAGAATCATCGGGTCGAGGAAATCGGGACCGGTTTTGAAGACCCGCACCCGGCGGCCCCGCTGGCGATGATAACGCGCCAGTGCAGCCGTCACCGTGGTCTTGCCCTGACCGGAAGCCGGGGCGGTGATGAACAGAGCCGGGCAGGCGTTCATGGTTGGTGTTCCCCGACCCAGCGGGCGATAATGGTTGCAAGCTGGCGCACACCGTCGGTTAACGCCGCCGGGCCGGGTTGAAGAATATCAACCGACTTAATCTCATGCAGTTGACCGTCGCGTACTGCGGGAATCGCCGCCCAGCCAGGCCGGGCCGTGACCTGTTCCGGGCGGAATTTTTTACCGCACCAGGAGCCGATGATAATATCCGGTGCGCGCCGAATAACCTCGTCAGGATCGGCGATGATGCGCTGTTTAGCCGCCGGTTCACAGGCCAGTTCCGGGAAACAATCTTCGCCCCCGGCAATCGCAATCAGTTCCGAGACCCAGCCGATACCGGAAATCAGCGGGTCATTCCACTCCTCAAAGTAAACCCGAGGGCGTTGCGGCAGGGTGCGGGTAGCGCTGGCGATGTGATCCAACTCGGTTTCCAGGGTGGTTGCCAGTCGTTCAGCCTGCGCACTGATGCCGAGCATGCCGCCGAGCACTCGTATCATGATCAGAATTTCACTCACCGTGCGCTGATTGAACACATGCACCGGCACCCCGGCACGAATCAGTTCAGCGGCGATATCCGCTTGCAGATCGGAAAACCCTAGGACTAAATCCGGCTGCAATGCCAGGATTTTGTCAATCTTGGCGCTGGTGAAGGCCGAGACTTTGGGTTTTTCCTTGCGGGCTTGGGGCGGACGCATGGTGTAACCGGAAATCCCGACAATCCGGTCGGCGACACCGAGCAAGTACAGGGTTTCAGTGGTTTCTTCGGTCAGGCAAACCACACGGTGCGGATAATGGCTCATGATGTTGGTCTCACTCCCGTCAAATTACAGCAAAAAGAACTCTCTGCCCTAAAGCGTAACCCGCTGACCATGTTTAACCTCGATTTCCAGCAGCCGCGATAGGGGCAGGCCGTGCTGGCGGCACAGCAGCAGCCGAATCACTCCGCTGTGGCTGACCACCAACACGCGCTGACCAGAGTAGCGGCCGCGCAGATCGTGCCAAGCGGCCTCGACTCGGCAGCTGAACTCGGCCAGTGATTCGCCATTGGGCGGTGGACGCTCGGCAGGATTGGCCCAGAAACGGCTGAGCGCCTCACGGTCATGTTGCCAAAGCTCGGCGCTGTCGCGTCCCTCCCAGTCGCCGAAGTGCAGCTCACGCAGCCGTTCGTCGCTGTGCCAGGGCAACTGCTGTTGTTCAGCAAACGCTTGGGCAAACTGGGCACAGCGCTGCAAGGGTGAAGTCACCACAGCCTGCCAGCCAGGATCGTCGCTGACGGCGGCCCACAATTGCTGCCAGCCCACGGTACTCAGCGGGACATCGGTACTGCCGCAGAAGCGCGGGCCACCGACAGTCTCGCCGTGGCGCAGGACATCGATGCAAGTGTCATCCCTGTTCAGAATCGGAGACCCCCGCTTCAGCAAAAGTCGCCATGCCGTTATGCAGGGCACAGGCCAGACGCAGCAAAGGTACGGCCACGGCAGCTCCGCTGCCCTCCCCGAGTCGCAGCCCCAGATCAAGCAGTGGACGGGCGTCCAAGGCGTCCAGAATCACACCATGACCCGGTTCAGCCGAACGATGGCTGAATAGCAGCCAATCGCTCACAGCAGGCTGAAGACGGCAGGCGATGAGGGCGGCCACACTGCTGATAAACCCGTCGATCAGCACCGGAAGACCCAGCGCCGCACAGCGCCCATAGGCACCGGCCAGAGCCGCAATCTCAAACCCGCCCAGACCGCGTAACACCTGGAGAGGATCGTCAAGCAGGGTGCGATGACGCTGTAGGCCAGCCTCGATAATGGCGCATTTATGCCGCACCCCCGACGGGGATACCCCAGTGCCCGGCCCGGCTAAATCCGCTGCCGGGCGGTTTAACACCGCACAGGCCAGTGCCGCTGCCGTGGTGGTATTGCCGATGCCCATTTCACCGCCGATATACAGTTGCGCCCCGCGCTGCACCGCCCGGTCGGCGCTGGCTCGGCCGATGTTTAAGGCATTCTGGCATTGCGCGGGCGTCAGTGCCGGTTCCTGGGTCCAGTCCGCTGTGCCCGCGCCCAAGCGAGCGGACTGGACGCCGGGTAGTGCTCCCGGATCATTGACCACACCAAGATCAATGACCTCCAGTTCGGCAGCCAGCTCGCCAGCCAGTACATTAATCGCCGCGCCACCCCGCGAGAAATTGCGCAGCATTTCACCAGTCACCGCTTGGGGAAAGGCCGATACCGCGTGTCGGGCGACGCCGTGGTCGGCAGCAAACACGGTCATGTTGACCCGCTCGATCTGAGGCTGTTCACGGCCTTGCAGGGTGGCTAGCCGCACCGCTAGGGTTTCCAGCTCACCGAGCGAGCCTGCGGGTTTGGTGAGCTGATTTTGACGGTGGCGAGCCGCCGCGCCCGCAGCAGCATCAGGACGCTGGCTGGTTGCATCCAGCCAACACAGGGTTACCGTATCAGTGGCCATATCATCAATAGTCCTAGGTAAATCATCAATTCGGCAGCTTGCTGGGTTGCTCCCAGACAATCACCCGTGTAACCGCCCAGTCGGCGGAGAAAGTAGCGGGCTGCCCACAGAGTGGCCAGTCCCGCAGCCAGCAGTGCCGCCACAGCCACCAGCGGGGGTAGCAGCAGTACAGGCAGCAGGCCACCGAGGGCAGCAATGGCCAGTTCACTCCGGGTCAGCCGCCGTGCCAGTGGCTTGGATTTGGATTCCGCGTCTTCGCGCACATACTCCAGCGCATGAATCAGGCTGGTGGAGGCCAACC
>PWUP01000023.1 GCA_003562535.1 Gammaproteobacteria bacterium
ATCCTGTACCTCTTACTCTAAAGCAGAGCTTACGCTCCACTCAAAAGGAATCGTCGAAAGTGCCACCAAGCACCCTCTCAATCTCTCTCTATAACCATCTTGATAAAGAACCGTGCAGCAAGGGGCAGAACTGACTTCCCTCAATCACTAGGATATTAAGCTTTGTGGGCTGCACATCAGACAAGAACCGCCATTTTACAGATTCTACTGCCGCCGTCAAGCCTTTTAGCTATTTTTTTATGCTCGGTGACTGCACGGCCCCACAGCGCTTGCAAAAACAGCGCTGTAGGGCTGATAACACGCGGATTAACCGTGAACCAAGGCAATCAGGGGCACAATTAAGAGCGCCACGATGTTGATGACCTTAATCAATGGATTGATGGCTGGACCAGCCGTATCCTTATAGGGATCACCCACGGTATCACCGGTGACAGAGGCTTTGTGGGCTTCCGAGCCTTTACCACCAAAATTACCGTCTTCGATGTATTTCTTAGCATTATCCCAAGCACCACCGCCAGCGGTCATGGAAATCGCCACAAACAAACCGGTGACAATGGTACCCACCAACATACCGCCCAACGCTGCCGGCCCTAGAACCACACCGACAATAATTGGGGCTAACACCGGAATCATCGCCGGTAACACCATTTCTTTAATCGCCGCTTTAGTCAGCATATCGACGGCACGGGAATAATCGGGTCGAGTGGTGCCTTCCATAATCCCAGGAATTTCTTTGAACTGACGTCGTACTTCTTTAACCACCTCACTGGCTGCCCGACCTACAGCGTCCATCGACATAGCGGCAAACAAATAAGGGATTAAGCCACCGATAAACAGACCAATAATGACCAATGGATCGGACAATAAGAAGGTCAATATCATACCCTCTTGAGACAAGGCATGGGTGTAATCGGCAAACAGCACCAAGGCGGCCAAACCGGCTGAACCAATAGCATAACCTTTGGTGACGGCTTTAGTGGTATTACCCACGGCATCAAGCTGATCGGTGATGTTGCGCACTTCCGGGGGCAGATTAGACATTTCAGCGATCCCACCAGCGTTGTCAGTGATCGGGCCGTAGGCATCCAGGGCTACGACCATACCCGTCATCGACAGCATGGTGGTCGCGGCAATACCCAGACCGTAAAGACCAGCTAACTCATAAGCGCCCCAGATGCTGGCGCAGACGGCAATTACCGGCCATGCGGTAGCGCGCATGGAAACGCCTAAACCGGCAATGATATTGGTGGCATGCCCAGTCAAAGAGGCTTCAGCGACGTATTTGACGGATTTATACTGGGTGCCGGTATAAATCTCGGTAATCCAGACCATAAAAGCGGTCAAGGCTAAACCGATCAAGGCTGAGCCGTACAGCCCCCACACATTACCGCCTTCACCCATCATAATGAAGGTGATGGGCAAAAACAAAACTGCTGCTAACGCCCCAGAGACCAGCATCCCTTTGTACAGCGCCCCCATAATGGAGCCGCCCTCTTCGACTTTGACGAAGAACGTCCCAGCAATGGAGGCGATAATTGAGGCCGCACCCAATACCAAGGGGAACATCCAGGCGGCAAAGCCATAGGTTTCACCCAATAATAAAAAGCCCAACAGCATGGTGGCAATCACGGTAACGGCATAGGTCTCAAACAAGTCCGCCGCCATGCCCGCGCAATCACCGACGTTATCGCCGACATTATCGGCAATCACCGCTGGATTACGCGGATCATCTTCTGGAATACCCGCTTCAACTTTACCGACTAAATCAGCGCCAACATCCGCTCCTTTAGTGAAAATCCCCCCACCCAAACGGGCAAAAATGGAAATCAGTGAGCCACCGAACGCTAAGCCGATCAGGGCATGCAGAGCTTTATAAGGGTCAACCTCACCTTGCCCCCCCGATACGATGGCGAAATAACCGGCAACGCCGAGCAGACCCAAACCCACGACCAGCAAGCCGGTTACAGACCCGCCACGAAAAGCGACGGCCATAGCCGGTTGTAAACCGTGCTGGGCAGCATCCGCAGTACGCACATTGGCCCGTACCGCAACAAACATACCGATATAACCGGCCAGACCGGAAAATACCGCACCGACGACAAAACCACCGGCCGTCCACATACCAAGTTGTGGAATCAAAGCCAATACGACGGTGATGATCACCCCAACAACGGCAATCGTGGTGTACTGACGGTTCATATAGGCACTAGCGCCTTCTTGCACAGCTTGTGCAATTTCCTGCATACGCTGATTACCTGCGGGTTGGGCCAAAATCCAGCGGGTTGACCACACCCCATAAACGATCGCCAATGCACCGGCTAACAGTGGAAGCCAGAGTGCAAGCTGATATGACATGAGTAAAACCTCCCAGTGTGATGAAAACAACAACGCTCAGCACCTTTACGATGCCCTACGTCGCGAATTCGAATGGTTTCGTTATTTTCTGAAGTCACAGAGTAACCCCAGTGCCAATAAAAAGTATGACGTAAAACCTCGGCTATTGTGAACGTTTGGTGACTGTAGCACAAACGTAAGCACCAATGATGCTCACAAGCTACTTTGATCAAGACACATTACTGTCTACAATGCAAGTCACTGCTTAACTCAATTCAGATCACCAGCCCCGAGGCTCGCCATGCGCAAACGCGATACCACGCTCACGACTGACCAAAAAGCTTTAGCCATTAACCTAGATAAATACAAATACGGCTCAATTGTTGAAATCGGCGCCGGTCAGGAAGTCGCTCGCCGCTTTTTCCAAGTCGGAGCGGCGGCTGGAACGATTGCCAAAACCATGTCAGCTTACGATATGGCGGTCAGCGATGACATCTACGGCCCGGTGGATCGTTATGTCAGCCGAGCACGATTGATGCAGATGCTCGACAAAGAATTCGAGCAAGTGGTGAATCGTTTGTCGCAAATACGGCCACGTAACACTACGTTTTTTGCTTATGCGGCGACAGTCACCGCACGCAGCTTCAAGCAACAAAACGAATGTCATGGCTGGATCGGTATCCGCCTACAACTCCACCCCGGTGCCCCACCCAGCGATATCATCATGCATGTGCGCATGTTAGACAACGACAATACCCTGCAAGCAGACGCCTTAGGGATGCTCGGTGTCAATCTAGTGTACGGCGCTTTCCACTATCCTAACCACCCTGAGTGGATTATTGAGAGTCTGACTGACAACCTTGGATATGATCGCATCGAAGTGGATGTCATCCACTTCGCCGGCGCTTACTTTGAGGAAGTGGAAAACCGGCTAATGAATCTGCATTTAATTCGCAGTTGGCTGACTCGCGCCGTAGTATTCAATCCCGAGGGGCAAGTTGTCGTGCCCGGCGAGTTGTTTTACCGCAAACCCATTCTCGTGATTCGCGGTTCATTTAAACCGATGACCAAAGTCAATGTTGACATGCTGGAAGCGAGTCGCCGCCAATTTGTACAACTGGCCGGAGTCGATGAATCACGATTGATCTCACTGGCTGAAATCACTATGAACACCTTGATTTCCGGTGACAATGTTGATACTGCTGATTTCTTAGCCCGTGTCGATTTGCTGGCCTCGCTGGGCTATACGGTCATGATTTCTGACTATGTGCGGTTTTTCCGTCTGCGGGCCTATCTGCGCCGTTACACTCAAAAACGCATCGGCATTGTGCTCAGTGTGCGCGACTTCACCCCATTGTTTGACGAAAAATACTATGCGGGTATTGAAGGTGGCATTTTAGAAGCCTTTGGCAAACTGTTTCCAGACAATACCCAAGTGTATGTTTACCCCTCACAACCGCGTGGTGCCACTAACCTGACCACCCTAGCCGATGTGCAAGTCCCCGAGCATTTGCGTCATTTGCTGGCGCATTTGATCGAGAACAACAAACTCATCGGGGTGGAACACTATGACAAGGAGCTGTTGCACATCAGCGCCAGTAAAGTGCTGGGCGAATTGCGCTGTGGCCGAGGCGAATGGGAACAGTACGTCCCTGAGAGTGTCGCCGAACGCATTATCAGCCACCGCTTGCTCGGTTTTGATAGCGAGTAACCGAGCATGTCCCACGACAGCCAATTTCAATTAATCCGCCAGCGCCGTTTTGGGCCGCTGTTTTTCACTCAATTTTTAGGCGCATTTAACGATAATGTGTTCCGTAATGCCCTAATTATTATGATTGCGTTCCAAGCCAGCGATATCCGCTTGGACAGCAATACGTTGATTAATTTGGCTGCTGGGTTGTTTATCTTACCGTTTTTCCTGTTTTCCGCCACAGCAGGTCAGTTTGCCGATAAATTGGAAAAATCGCAGCTTATTCGAGCGGTTAAGTTACTAGAAATCGGCATTATGACACTGGCCTGCTTCGGGTTTTTCTTCGGTAGTCTACCGTTACTGATCGCCTTGCTGTTTTTAATGGGGTTACAATCCACCCTGTTTGGTCCACTCAAATACGGCATCCTCCCCCAGCATTTACGCGAATCTGAACTGGTCGGCGGCAATGGCATGATCGAAATGGGCACGTTCCTCGCCATTTTACTGGGCACCATGCTGGGCGGCATTTTGATCGGCCTCGGTGATACCGGCGTACTGCTGGTTGCGGTGACGGTGGTGGCCTTGGCCAGTCTGGGCTATCTCGCCAGTCACGGCATCCCCCGAGCGGAGCCCGTCGCCCCCGATTTAGTCGTGAACTGGAATATCTTCGGCGAAACGGCGCGTAATATTAAATTTCTGACCACTAACCGCACGGTGTTTCTATCGATCCTGGGGATTTCCTGGTTTTGGTTTCTGGGCGGCGCTTATTTGGCGCAAATCCCGAATTACACCTTATTCACCTTGGGCGGCAACGAGCAAGTTGTCACGCTGTTACTGACCTTATTTTCCATCGGCATCGGCATCGGCTCGCTGTTGTGTGAAAAAATGTCCGGCCAGCGGGTGGAGCTGGGGCTGGTGCCGTTCGGTTCCATTGGTTTGACCATTTTCGGAGTTGATCTGTACTTTGCCGCCTCTGGCTCGCTGACCGATCCTGGCAGTTTGGGAGCCATGGCGTTTCTCGCCCAACCGGGCAGTTGGCGGATTGTCATCGACTTTATCTGCCTTGGTCTGTTCGGTGGCTTCTTTATTGTGCCGTTGTATGCGCTGATTCAAAGCCGCAGCGAACCGAGTCACCGTTCACGAGTGATTGCGGGCAATAATATTCTTAACGCCTTGTTTATGGTGATTTCAGCCATCCTCGCCATTGTATTGCTCGGCGTGGGACTGAGCATTCCCCAGTTGTTCCTGGTGCTGGCCGTACTCAATGCCTTAGTGGCGATTTACATCTACACCTTAGTGCCCGAATTTTTACTCCGATTTTTGGTATGGATGCTGATTCATATAGTCTATAGAGTGCGTAAACAGGGCTTGGCTCATATACCGGACAGCGGGCCGGTAGTGTTAGTGTGCAATCATGTCAGTTACGTTGATGCGCTGATTATCGCAGGGTGTTGCCGCCGCCCGGTGCGTTTTGTGATGCATTATCGCATCTATAATCTGCCCGTACTGCATTGGCTGTTTCGCACTGCGGGGACGATTCCCATCGCTCCGGCACACGAGCATCCCGAACTTCTGGAGGCGGCTTTTGAGCGGATTGCGGCGTATTTAGACCAAGGCGAAGTGGTGTGTATCTTTCCGGAAGGGCGCTTAACCAGTGATGGTGAGATTGCCCCGTTTCGCCGAGGCGTGGAACAGATGTTAGCGCGCAACCCTGTGCCGGTGGTGCCGATGGCGCTGCGGGGTTTATGGGACAGTCTATTCAGCCGCCAGCCGGGCAGTCGCCTTGCACGTCTGCCTCGGCGCATCTGGCCGCGCGTTGAGCTATTGCTCAATCCGCCACTCCCAGCCGCAGCGGCTACCCGAGATGTGCTGCAAGATCAAGTGGTCGCCTTGCGCGGCGTGTTTAAATAAACCTCAGTCATATAGGTCTGTTCACAATGATGGCAAGTAGACGACGTGACGAGCTATCTTCGCGTAGCCGCAGACGTTTTAATTTCACCCCCGTATTAGTCATTGTAATCATCGCCGGGGTACTCGGACTCGGTGGGTATTGGTACGTTAACCCACACAGTGCGCCCAGCCTCGTGCGCAGTTACTTCCCACAAGGTCCGGTACGATTGTACAAATGGCAAGATGAGCATGGTCAAGTGCAATACAGCAATCAACC
>PWUP01000251.1 GCA_003562535.1 Gammaproteobacteria bacterium
AAGTCGGTGCGGGAGCCGCCGGGTTTGATTACACCAAGCTCGATGCCAATGGTAATGACTTACCCGCCAGTGCGTTGAACTGGTCGTGTGTGCGCGATAACGTCACTGGGCTGATCTGGGAAGTGAAGGTCGATGATCCGGAGCATTTGCGGCATAAGGATCATACCTACACTTGGTACAACCCCGATCCCAACACCAATGGCGGCAGTGCCGGTACCCAGGACGGAGGCACCTGTACTGGCAGCGCCTGTTACACCCACGCCTTCGTGCAGGCGGTGAACGCCCAGGGGTTGTGTGGGGCGAGTGACTGGCGGATGCCGACACGCAGTGAGCTGATGTCGATTGTGGATAACGGGCGGTTCAATCCGGCCATTGACAACGACTACTTCCCGAACACGCCAAGTTCTTCGTATTGGTCGTCCTCGCCCTACGCCTACGGCGGCTGGCATGCGTGGGGCGTCAGTTTCTATAATGGCCGTGTCGGCTGGAGTGACAACGACAACAGCGACTACGTCCGCGTCCGGTTGGTTCGCGCGGGACAGTGATTAAAGACAGGTACGAGGTGCGAGGTACTAGGTTAAAGGTAAAAGCCAAATCCGTGGATAAAGGTAGATTCGAGACACGAGTTTTTTCTTTAACCTCGCACCTTTCTGTTCAAGGGCGGCATGAAGCGCCGAATGGTGCGGTTAATCGGCTGGCCTAGGTCGGATTCGTTAACGACAGGAGAACCCTAATGACCCGTATGCAATGGGTTGTAGCCCTATTGATGGTACTGAGTGTCACCACCGCCCCAGCTTGGGCAGAGGTGGTGTGTACTAATCAGAACACCGCTGTGCCGGCCACCACGCCGACGGAGGATTTCGTCCTGCATGGTGACGGCACGGTGATGCACACCCGCACCGGACTGATGTGGATGCGCTGCAGCCTGGGTCAGAGTTGGACTGGCAGCGGTTGTGATGGTAGTGCAAGCGGCTACACCTGGCGGAATGCCTTGAATGCAGCGCAGGATGTCAACCATACCGGTGGTTTTGCCGGCCACACCGACTGGCGGCTGCCCAACAAAAACGAGCTGGAGTCTATTGTCGAGCAACGGTGCTGGGCACCGGCCATCAATGCAGCGGTATTTCCGAACACGCCAAGCTTGTGGTCTTGGTCGTCCTCGCCCTACGCCGACTACAGCTATCGTGCGTGGGGCGTCTTTTTCCTTAGTGGCCATGTCAGCTGGGGTAACAAAAGTGGCAGTGGCAACGGCCGCGTCCGGTTGGTTCGCACGGGACAGTGATTTGGGCCGCGTAGAAGCTTGGGTTTTTCAAGTATAAGATCAACAAGGCGAGGCCAAACCCCTCGCACTCGCATCAAAAATCAGTCAGTAGCATCGCCTCAAGCACCGCCTGCGGGCATTCCTCTTGGGGCACATGCCCACAGCCAGGTAAAACCACCGCTTGAGCATTAGGTAGCTCAGCGGCCACGCGCAGTGAATCGTCTGGGCTGACCACCCGATCTTCCGCGCCGATAATCACCTGCGTTGGCTGGGTGATCTGAGCTAATTGGGCACTCACGGTCACTGGGCTGGATAGGGAACGTGCCAGTAAGGCTCCCCAAGCCAGATCCCAATCTTGTATCTCAGTATGCAGGGTGCTCAAGCTACGGCGTTCATCATCGATGAGTTGAGGATCATGGTAAGACAGCTCCAGCAGCCAATGCGTGGTGCCGAGTTGCCGAGCCAACCACAGACTGATGCGCTGCATCTGAGGCAAGCGAGTCAACCACTCAGGCAAAGTCGGACGTTGTACATACACCCAAGGATTGATTAACACCAATGCACTGACCCGTTCTGGTGCCATCAAGGCGGCTTCCATAGCTAAGGTAGCACCAGAGGAATTCCCCACCAGCACGGCCTGTTCAATCCCCTTGGCGTCTAAAAAAGCCCATAAATGCGCTAATGCAGCCTCTTTGCTATAAGGGTTATCGCCTTGCCATTGCAACGGTTTGGCGCTCAAACCATAAGGCAGTTGATCGTAAGCCAATACCGCCCGATCAGCGCTGAGTGCCTCTATGAGCGGGTTCCAAGTGAAGCTATTAAAAGTAAACCCATGCAGCAGCACCCAAGGCGGCTCAGAGTCGCCAGCGCCCTCAGTCTGCGGCGGCGATTGCAGGTAATGGATCAATAGATCGGGATTACCCGCGCTAGGAATAGCCACAAACTGACTGTCTGCGCGCGCAACCTCTTGAGCTGAGGACGTGCCGCTGATGGACTGGGTCGAAATCAGCAACGGCCCAATGAGTACCAGTAGTAGGCTTAGGGTAAATACACTGCCAAGCAGTATAATTAAAAATTTGATTATGCGACGTTTTATGGAAAGCATTGCACGAAGAGTATTATCAATTGGCCGATCATGCCGTGTGAACATTAATACTGATTACCGCCAGCAGGGTTATAATGCCTGCAATCACACTTTCTGGATAGCCCTATGAACTCAGCAAACTCAACCGAATCTGTTGCCGATTATATGCGTGCCGTTGGCCAACGCGCCCGCAGTGCGGCACGCGCCATTGGCCGTGCTGAAAGTGGCGTGAAAAATACCGCCTTATTAGCGATTGCGGCGACCATTGAAGCGCAAGTGACGACTCTGCGGACTGAAAATCAGCGCGATCTACAGGCTGGGCAAGCCGCTGGCTTGGATGAGGCGCTGCTTGATCGGCTGGAACTCACCCCAGCGCGAACCATTGACATGGCCCAGGGGTTGCGGGAAATCGCCGCACTGCCTGACCCGGTGGGTGAAATCGAAGCCCTCAGCTCTCGACCCAGCGGGATTCAAGTCGGGCGGATGCGGGTGCCGTTGGGGGTGATCGGCATCATCTACGAATCACGGCCTAATGTGACCGCTGATGCGGCAGGTCTATGTCTAAAAGCGGGCAATGCCACCATTTTACGCGGTGGCTCCGAAGCGATTCATTCCAACCGTGCGATTGCGGACTGTATTCGCAATGGTTTAGCGCGTGCCGGTTTGCCCGCCGATGTGGTGCAATTGGTGGAAACCACGGATCGAGCCGCTGTGGGTGAATTGATTCGTATGAATGAATACGTCGATGTGGTGGTGCCACGGGGCGGCAAGGGGCTGATCGAGCGAGTCACCCGTGAAGCGCAAGTGCCGGTGATTAAACATCTGGACGGCGTGTGCCATGTCTATATTGATGACCAAGCCGATCTTGACAAGGCGCTGGCCATTGCCATTAACGCCAAAACTCACCGTTATGGCGTGTGTAACGCTATGGAGACTTTGTTAGTGGCGGCAACAGTGGCTGAGACCATTCTGCCGCAACTGGCCGAACGCTACCGTGAGCAAGGTGTGGAACTGCGCGGCTGTGAGCGCACCTGTGCGCTGATTGCCGCCCAAGCCGCCAGCGAAGAGGACTGGCGCACCGAATATCTAGGCCCCATACTGGCCATTCGCATTGTTGATGATATGGCTGAAGCGATTGAGCATATCGAGACCTATGGCTCTCACCATACGGATGTGATTGTCACTGAACACTATACTCGGGCGCGGCAGTTTCTGCGCGAGGTCGATTCCAGCTCGGTGATGGTGAACGCTTCCAGTCGTTTTGCCGATGGTTTTGAATACGGTCTCGGCGCGGAAATCGGCATTTCCACCGATAAGCTCCATGCCCGTGGTCCGGTAGGATTAGAGGGGCTGACCACGCGCAAGTACATTGTGCTGGGTGATGGTCAGGTGCGCACCTAAGCGGCTGGGTTTGCCTGACTGGTGTTAACTGCGCCTATTGGGATTTTCGGCGGCACCTTTGATCCGATTCACTACGGTCATCTGCGGGTGGCTTTAGAGGCGTTCGAAGCGTTGCCGTTGGCTGAGTTGCGTTTTTTGGTCGCTCGGCAACCGCCGCACCGCGACACTCCGAGCGTGACCGCTGAACAGCGTTTGGCCTTGCTGCAGCAAGCCGTGGCCGAACAACCCGGGTTTGTGGTCGATGCGCGTGAGTTACACCGCAGCGGACCGTCCTATACCGTCGATACCTTAGCTTCACTGCGTGCCGAATGGCCGACTACCCCGCTGTGTCTGCTGATCGGGCGGGATGCCTTTGGTGCCTTGCACCGCTGGTCGCGCTGGCAGCAGTTGTTCGAGTTGGCGCATATTGTGGTCTTGACTCGCCCTGGCAACTGGCCTGAATTATCGCCAGAGTTAAGCGCTGAAGTCACGACCCGCCAGTTACCTACAGCACAGGCTCTGCAACACCAGTTGGCCGGTGGTCTATGGTTTCAGGCGGTGACTCCATTGGCGATTTCCGCTACCCATATTCGGGCCCTATTGGCTGCAGGACGCTCACCGCGCTATCTCATGCCGGATGCGGTCTACACCACTATTGTCACGCAGGGGCTTTACCGTGCTGGGCATACCCACCCATGTTCTACTGATACTGATATAAGCCGAAAATAAGGGGGTTAACTTTTTGGAATTACAACAGTTAAAAACTCAAGTGCTAGAGGCGCTCGCAGACCGTAAAGGGCATGATATCCGCGTGCTGGATGTCCGCGAGAGGGCCAGTTTTACCGATTTAATGATTATTGCTACCGGTCAATCGACCCGCCAAGTCAAAGCACTGGCTGAGCAGGTCATTGAGGTGTGTAAAGCGCAAGGGCTGCGTCCCCTTGGCGTTGAGGGTGAGCAAGAAGGTGAGTGGATATTGGTGGATTTAGGCGATGTAGTGGTACACATTATGCTACCGAAAATCCGCGATTTTTACAGTCTTGATACCTTGTGGTCGGTGCCGGAATTGCAGCCGGCGCGGCACTCCTCGCCGCATCACTGACTCTGGGCACGGCGATGCGAATACAGGTACTGGCTCTAGGCACTCGGATGCCGGACTGGGTTAATGCTGGGGTAGCGGCCTATCGTCAGCGATTACCGCGCACCTGGCAGTTGCAACTCATTGAGCTGCCTTTGGCCAAGCGAGGGCGTAAACCCGTGACCGAACAGGTGCAAGCCGATGAAGGACGCCGTTTGCTGGCTGCGGTACCCCCCGCCAGCCAACTCATCGCCTTGCACGAACACGGCGCACAGTGGAGCACGGCGCAGTTAGCGACAGCGCTGACGGACTGGTCACACGATGGCCGTGATAGGACGCTGGTTATCGGCGGGCCGGATGGCTTATCTCCCGAGGTGTTGACACAAGCCGAACTGCACTGGTCCTTGTCCAAATTGACATTACCTCATGCACTGGTGCGCATTATTGTGTTAGAACAATTGTATCGGGCTTGGAGTCTGCTGAATAATCACCCTTATCATCGAGCATAGCCGCATGAGCATTGAACTTTATCTGGCCTCGGCGTCTCCGCGCAGACAGCAGCTATTACAGCAACTGGGGCTGAATTTTACGCAGGTGGTCGCCGCTGTGGATGAGACCCCGGCGGCGGATGAAGCCGCCTCGCGGTATGTGTGCCGTTTGGCATTGGCCAAAGCCCGCGCCGGGCAAGCCTTGCCAACAGTCGATACTAGCGTTCCGGTGTTGGGTGCGGACACCACTGTGGTCATCGACGACAGTCTATTAGGCAAACCCCATGATCGCGCTGAGGGGCTGGCGATGTTAGCCCGCTTATCTGGGCGCGAACATCAGGTGTTGAGTGCCGTGGCGGTCGTGTGTGGCGAGCAACAGCAGGTGTGTTTGCACACCAGTCGGGTGGTGTTTCGCGAACTCAGCGCGGCGGAGTGCGCAGCGTATTGGAACAGTGGTGAGCCTGTCGATAAAGCCGGTGCCTATGGGATTCAAGGTTTAGGAGCGGGGTTTGTGCGGGAATTACACGGCAGTCATTCGGGGGTGATGGGATTGCCCTTATTTGAAACCATCACGCTATTGCGTGAATTTGGCATTGATGTTTTAAGCCGATACTCTGCGGAGACTCTATGAGTGAAGAGATTCTAATCAATGTCACCCCACGCGAAACCCGGGTGGCGGTGGTCGAAAATGGCATGTTACAAGAAGTGTTCTTGGAGCGTGACCGCCGTCGGGGGTTAGTGGGTAATATTTACAAAGGACGGGTCTGTCGCGTATTACCCGGCATGGAAGCCGCCTTTGTGGATATTGGGCTGGAGCGCGCCGCATT
>PWUP01000365.1 GCA_003562535.1 Gammaproteobacteria bacterium
ACATAAAACAGTTTTCCCTGTGAGTCAGCAAAGACGACTCCAGAAAGCGCTATGTCAATATCCATTTGCTTGGTTTTTTCGGGCGTTATATCTATAAATGTTGTCGTAAAAAAATTCTTTTGTCCAGAATATACATGCACGCGGTACCATTTTTGAAATGGTTCGAGGTATTGTTCAAAGGATTCATTCCCCCCATTAAGCGCGACTTTTCCAAATAAGCCAATCCAGTCAAAGCTGTCTTTTTCTATACCAGGAATCGCTTCACGCACCGTTTTACCTACAATATGCTCCGCCTTGAGTCCAGTGATGTGTTCAAAGGCGGGATTGACTTCGATGAAGCGATAGTCCACAGGCTTATTCTGTGCATCGACAACGATTTCATGATGGGCAAAGCCAAACGGAGAGGCATTGATCATATTGTGTAAGTTGATTTGGTTCATACTGCATCTCTGTCGTGTCTCATTCCCACGCAGGAGCGTGGGAACGAGTGAAAAACTGGCCATGCGGTTGACTGACCAGTGTGTAAATTTCCCGAGTCTTATCGACGTACATACACTGTTCGCGGATCAGTGTCCGAAACGTCGATATGGTAGTGCTTAAACGCTTTTTCATCGGTATCAAATACCATCCTAAACCTTGAACTGCCCCACTAGAAGAGTAGACGAGTAGGGTGGGCATTGCCCACCTGTTGCCTCTACACCTTGAACTGTCCCACCAAGTTACGCAACTGCTCGGCCAGTTGTGACAATTCTGCCGCACTGGATTGCACCTGCTCACCACCGGAACGAATCTCACTGGTGGCGGACGCCATGCTGGCCAAATCTTCAGCCATGCTTCTGGACATTTGGGCGGTTTGATTGACCTGTTCGTTGGCGTCCTGAACCCCGGTGGAGGCTTGGGCGATATTATTGGCCACATCGCGGGTCACCGTCGCTTGCTGTTCAATGGCCACCGCAATGCTGGCGACAATTTCGCCGACTTCCGCAATTACGCCGGTGATTTTCTCGATGTCGCTGACCGCACCGCCCGCTGAAGTCTGGACACCCCCGATCTTGGTTTTAATGTCTTCGGTGGCTGTGGCCGTCTGTTGGGCCAGGGTTTTAATTTCATTGGCAACCACCGCAAACCCTTTGCCCGCCGCACCCGCACGCGCCGCCTCAATCGTGGCATTCAACGCCAGCAGATTAGTTTGGGACGAAATATCGGTGATGGTTTCCGTAACCTTGCCGATTTCCTGGGCCGCTATGCCCAGTTGTTGCATCATCGCCGATACCGAAGCGGCTTGTTCCCCAGCCTGTTGACTGATGACGCGAGCTTTATCCGAGTTGGCGGCGATTTCCCCAATCGTGGCGCTCATTTCTTCTGTGGCGCTGGCGACTGAATGCAGGTTCGTTGCAGCCTGTTCGATGCTCACCGCTACACTGGTGGTATTGGCGCTGGATTCCTCGGCCGCCGCAGCCACCGTCGAAGTCTTGCTGGACATGGTTTGGACGCCTTGGTCAGTCTGCGCACTCACTGCGGATAGTTCAGTGGCCGAGGACGCCACAGTATGGGTATTCACGGCAATCTGGCTGATGATGCCGTGTAGCTTATCAACAAACTGGTTGAAATACTGCGCCATCAGCCCGATTTCGTCACGGCTTACCACATCCAGCCGTTTGGTCAGGTCTCCTTCGCCTGCGGCAATGTCCTTGAGCATCGTGGTCATGCGCTGGATCGGCTGAGTGATGGATCGAGCGATCCACGCGATAAATAACACCAGGGTAAGAGTCAATACCACCACAATAATCGCAGTCCAAATCAGGGATTGCCGAGCCGCATGGATTAATTCAGGAACTCGAATACCAATATACGTGACGGATTGGTCGATGATAGCAGAGATATCATCTATTTGCAGGGATATAGCATCCCAGAACAGCCGACTATCAATACCAAAATCCCCTTCTGCTGCACGGGTAATGACTTGGTTAAAATACAGGTCAACCTGTTGAGAAGCTGAACTTTGTTCTAATTGCTGCAAGCGTTCAGTCAACTGTGCTGGTAAAGCCAATCCACGGGATGTCATATTGGCCGTCATATTGGCATTAAGGTCTATGATGGTTTGTAACTGCTGATCGCTAAGCGGTTGATCAAGGGCTAACAGGGAGGACATATTGGCGCGTAAGCGACCGGCGTTTTCGCGTGCCGTTTCCAGAATGACGACACTGGTCATCACTTTGCCAAAACCACGGCTGGTACGACTGTTGGCTATCGCCGACTGCAGCTCGATCAGATCGTTGACCAGCTCGCTATAGTCACGAATATTATCCTGCACCAGTGCAGCCGAGGGTGTGGAGTAAAGCTGGCGTAATGAGTTCAAGCGTTGCGGCAGGGTTTGGGCGCGATCTACAGCCGCACGGTCTAATACCTGCTCAGTGAGCAAGTCCTGTCTCCATGCCTGTAAACGCGTATCGGTGGCGGCACGAAATTGCTGAATATCCTCAAGCGTGGTTCCGCCGGAAAGAAACAACGCCGTGCGCCCCCGTTCCCTTTGTAGCGTATCAATCAAGCCTGAGGTGGTAGTCATGAGCTTGGCGTTGTCGCCCATACTGCTCAGGACTCTAGTGTCCTTGATGATGCTGTCAATATAGATGTATATAAAACCTAAAGCGAATAATAACGGCACAAGACCTAAAATTAACAGCTTGTATTTGATGCGGATATTTTTCATTCTATGCTCTTTTTTAGATTTGTAGATACGATTAGACGCGCTGTCGGGCACGTCCTGTGCCCGACCTATTATCAATGGTAGGATGGGCAACGCCCACCTGTTCCCTGTTTTTTGCTCTACACCTTGAACTGCCCCACTAGGCTGCGCAACTGCTCGGCCAGTTGCGACAATTCCGCCGCGCTGGATTGCACTTGTTCACCGCCGGAACGGACTTCGTCAGTAGCGGCATTGATACCGGCAACCTCCTCGGCAATGGTTTTGGAAACTGCTGCCGTTTGGTTGACCTGTTCGTTGGCGTCCTGAACCCCGGTGGAGGCTTGGGCGATATTATTGGCCACATCGCGGGTCACCGTCGCCTGCTCTTCGATGGCCGCGGCAATGCTGGCCACAATTTCGCCGACTTCGGCAATTACGCTGGTGATTTTCTCAATATCGCTGATCGCACTGCCCGCTGAACTCTGTACCCCACCGATCTTGCCTTTGATGTCTTCGGTGGCCGTCGCCGTTTGTTGGGCTAGGGCTTTAATCTCATTGGCGACTACGGCAAAGCCTTTGCCTGCCGCACCCGCACGCGCCGCTTCAATCGTAGCGTTCAACGCCAGCAGATTGGTCTGGGACGAAATATCGGTGATGGTTTCCGTAACCTTGCCGATTTCCTGTGCCGCTATGCCCAGTTGCTGCATCATCGCCGATACCGAAGCGGCTTGTTCCCCAGCCTGTTGACTGATGACGCGGGCTTTATCCGAGTTGGCGGCGATTTCCCCAATCGTGGCGCTCATTTCTTCCGTGGCGCTGGCCACTGAAGATAAATTGGTTGAGGCTTGTTCCATGCTGGCGGCCACGTTCGTGGTGTTGGCGCTGGATTCCTCGGCTGCTGCGGCTACCGATGCCGCTTTGCCGGACATGCTCTCCACGCCTTGGGCCGTCTGGGCGCTGACCGCTGACAGCTCGGTGGCCGAGGAGGCTACCGTGTTGGCATTGGCGCCGAGATCGGTCATGACTTGCCGAGTGCTGTCGGACAAGGTCACCGCCGCTTGCGCTACACGGCCAATTTCATCACCGCGCTGCACATGATTCGAGTCAATGGCAGCAGTATAATCGCCCTTGGCCATAGTGGTGAGATACCCAGAGACCCAAACGAGCGGACGGGCAATACTGCGGCTGATCAGTAACCCCAGCACCAGTGCGACCAGCACCCCAACCACGGTCGCAATCAAGGCTAAACCTTCCAGAAACGCGGCCTCCTGCCGTGCGGCGGTGACCTCAGTTTCGCTGAGGGCCATATTGATGTCCACAATCCGCTCAATATGCCCCATAATCTGCTCTTCAATCTCGCGGAGATCATTCATGGTCAGATCCCCGATCCGCTCAAACAGCTCATCCGCCCGTTCGGCTTCGGCAATCATCGTGTAAAATTCATCAAACACCTGCCTAGAAGCGACTTGCATCACGTCGGTGAACAACCGGTTGGCTTCTTGCTGATTACCGGCCGCCGTGACACGGCGAATGCCATCCACTGCCGCATGAAAGGTTTGGTGAGCGGGGCCGATCGTATCGATAGCCGATTGCAGTGTTGGGTTGTCGGTGGTGAAACGGTTCAGCCATACCCCAAAATCGCAGGCATTGGCATCGGCACCGCCTTCAAAGGCGGTGCCGTACAGCAGCAAATTAGCAACCTGCAATTCCAATTCGTAGTGATCCCCCCGAAATTGTTGCAAGTCGGCAATCAATTCATCTGGATTGAGAATGCCGATGCGGTCAAATTCCTGATGTAGCCTTACGATCTCATCGATGCTAGCTTGCCATTGGGGCAATAGGCTGACCACCCCCTGCCATTCTTGGGCTTCTTCGGCGCTTTGGGGCAGTGGCTCATAGACCGCCATGGCAGCGCGATGGTCTGCACGAGCCGCTTCAATGTCTGCGTATTGTGTTCTGCGGACTTCCAGACTGTTATACGGATTAAGCAAGGTGCGTAAATCTTCGGTAATTTCCAGCATTTGCACTTCCATTTCTAGGGTGCTTTTAACGCTGGGCAGGCGCACCTCGCCGATTTCTTCAATGGCATTTTCTAATTGTGACATGCCATAGTAACCGTTTACCCCCAGTACCAGCACAATGGCCGCTACACAGAGAAAACCACCGACCAGCTTTTTGCCGATGCTGATGTTGTTTAAACTCATGATACTCATTAATCGTCCTGTTTTAACAGTAAAGGGTTATGGTGAGACCGCACCGGCCATGGCGTGGACGCTGGCCAGCAGTTTGTCGCGATCCAGTTTAACTTGGTAGTCGGTGACTCCCGCCGCCTGGCCTTTTTCAACATCCTCGGCACCGGCCAGTGACGTGACGGCAATCACGGGCAGTCCGGCGGTGCGCTCATCGGCGCGAATGCGTTGGGTTAAACCGAGGCCGGTAAGCCGAGGCATTTCGATATCAGTGACCACGACGCGCACCTTATCAATATTTTTGAGCAGCAGTTCCCAAGCGGCCTCGCCGTCAGGAGCCGCCAGTACGGTTAATCCGTCTTCTTCCAGATATTTCTTGACCTGATTGCGGAAGAAATCTGAATCCTCAGCCAAGAGAATATGCAGCGCTCCCGGTACGGATGCCTGCTGCGTCGGTTTACGGACTTCAGCCGCTGCCGCCGCCCAGTCAGGATGCACACTGTCCACCAATTCGTACAAATCGGCAATCAGCGTGGTGGTGTCGTGGATGATGGCTGACCCTGTAATACCCTTCTGACGATGGGTGGTTTGGTCAATGTGGGCGCGAGTTTCCACCACATCCACCGGCATCGCCCCCAACAGCCCGACATCATGGCCGTAGGCATTGGTCACTAAGACGACTAGATCCTCGCGCTCATCGACCCGCGAGACTTTGGCCGCATCCGCAAGGGCAAACAACGGCAGGGACTGACCCCGATATTGCATGGTGCGGTGTTGGCCGAGGCGTTCGATCTGCTGCGGGGTGATGCGCTCAATTCGCTGCACTAAATCAACGGGAACGGCACAGGGTTCCCCGGGCCCGTTTTCAAATAACAGCAGAGCATGAACGTCCTGAAGACGCTGGGCTTCGGCCTCTGCGGCCAGTTGGGCCGCACGAGCCGAGGCTTCTACCGAAGCCAGTCCGGCCTTGGTGGCGATACCGGCCATATCGAGAATCAAGGCGACCGTGCCGTCGCCCAGAATGGTGGCTCCTGAGTATTCCCGCAGGGTTTTGAAGCGTTGTCCCAGCGGTTTGACCACGATCTCTTCGGTATCATGAAACGCATCAACCACCAGCGCGTAGGATAGAGTGCCGGTAGTGACTACCGCAATTTCCAGAGCCGAAGCCGCCCGCTGGCGCCGATCACTCGAGCGTCGAGCGG
>PWUP01000274.1 GCA_003562535.1 Gammaproteobacteria bacterium
ACCAGCGCACTGAGAGCGACTTGAATGGTCAACAACGCCCCTTCTAACAAGCTGGGGCCGTAGCCCTGTAAGTCGAACATCAGGTGCGCTGAGTTAGCCTACAGGGAGTCTAGCCGCCGTAAACATCAAAGTCGAAATACCGATCCTGAATTGCTTGATACGTGCCATCGGCTCGGATGTGCTCAATCGCGGCATTAAAGCGCTCCCGCAGGGCATCATCGCCTTTGCGCACGGCAATACCCGCGCCCTCGCCGTGGTATTCCACAATGGCAAACGCCGGACCGATGAACTGATAATCACTGCCCTGATCCGTGTTGAGAAAACCATCCAGAATAGCGATGGAATCGGCCATGATTAAATCCAGTCGGCCGGAGACCAGATCCAGATACGCTTCGTCTTGGGTGCCATAACGGCGCACATCGACCGTATCGCCAAACACATCGCTGATGAAACGATCATGAATGGTGGCGCGTTGTACCCCGACCGTCATGCCTGACAGGGCGTCGTGATGGATACGGATTCCCTCAAGCGTGGTTACCGTGACATCATCGGGACCATCAACCAGATCGATGGTTAAATCGTTAGCGCCGACAAAACGCGCTGGGGTGTGATAATACTTATCAGTGAAATCGACCCGTTGGCGACGTTCTTCGGTAATCGACATCGACGCCAGAATCGCATCGTATTTACGGGCGAGTAGCGCAGGAATAATCCCGTCCCAGTCCTGCGGTACTAAAACGCATTCGGCTTCCATGGCCTCACACAGCGCCCAGGCGATATCGATGTCGAAGCCTTGTAACTCACCGTCGGCGTCCACCCAGCTAAACGGTGGGTAAGCCCCTTCAACGCCGATACGCACCCGATCTTGGGCGCTGGCGGTGAAAGCGGTGGCAACCAAAATGACCATGCAGCCGGTCATCACAATATGATTCAGTAGTTTTTTCACGTTAACCTCGTCAATGAATGTGGATAGTTAGTTAACTCAGATTGCCTTGCAGAAACTGACGGCAGCGCTCTGAACGCGGATTATGAAACACCTGTTGGGGAGTGCCTTGTTCTTCGATCCGGCCCTCATGCAAAAAAATCACTTCACTCGACACATCGCGGGCAAAACCGGTTTCATGGGTGACCACAATCATGGTTCGACCCTCATCCGCCAAGGCCCGCATCACCCGCAGCACCTCACCGACCAGTTCGGGATCTAAGGCCGATGTCGGCTCGTCGAACAACATGACTTCGGGTTCCATGGCCAAAGCGCGGGCAATCGCTGCCCGTTGTTGTTGGCCGCCGGAGATATGTGCTGGATAATAGTCGCGGCGCTCGTATAAGCCTACTTTGTGCAATAGGGCATCGGCGCGTTCAATAGCCTGACGTTTGGGCAAACCCAGTACATGTACGGGAGCTTCAATCAAATTTTGCAGCACCGTCATGTGCGCCCACAAATTAAAACTCTGGAACACCATGCCAAGCCGCGCTCGGATGCGTTCGACCTGGCGGCGGTCTGCGGGCACGGGTTGCCCCCGGCGGTTGCGTGCCATGCGGATGGTTTCACCCTGTACGGTGACGGTGCCACGATCTGGGATTTCCAGTAGATTAATGCAACGCAAAAAGGTACTTTTACCCGAGCCGGACGAGCCTAGGATAGAGATCACCGCCCCGTCAGAGGCGGTCAGCGACAGACCTTTAAGCACCTCAACCGTACCAAAGGACTTGTGCAGATCAGCAACAATTAAAGCCGGTATCCTGTCAGGCATAAGCAGTTTGTGCAGATGATGGTAATATTGGTGTAAACATAGCGGTTTCGATTGCAATTGTCGATATACTCAACTCACAAATTGACAACTCTGGAGATGAAAATAGCCATGAATAGGGTATGGAAAAGTGCAGTTTTAGTGGCATTAGCGGTCTTTTTAGCGGCTTGTGGCCCCAGCGAAACGGAATTAGCGTTAGAGGCTCGCACCCAAGAACTGGCTGATGCCCAAGAGCAGATCAGCCAACTTCAGTCCGTCCAAAATACATTGGAAGCCGATCTGGATGCTAAGCGTACCGAGTTGGCGGATAGCCGACACAGCTTAGGCCAACTGCGTTCTGAGCAAGACGCCTTGCAAACCGAATTAGCGGAAACCCAAGGCCAGTTGGCCGCCACCCAGAACGATTTAGCCGCCACCCAAGACGCATTAACCGTCACTGAAACGGCGCTGAATGCTGCTGAAGCGCAGATTGCTGAATCAGAGCAAACGATGACGGATCTGCGTGGTCAGCTTGCTGAACAGGAGCAGCAACTTCAAGACTATGCCAGCGCTATGGCCTCGGCGCATGAGGATGAGCGTCTAGCCGAGTACCAACAGATGATGCCGGATCTGCAAGTGTTGGCGGATCATTTGCAACAGCTCAGTGAGCACCTCACGGCGATGCAAGCCCAGGCAGAATAGACTAAGGATTCAGGGCAGGAGCGGAGCCTGCCCCGAAGATGCCGATGGCAACACTAATGTGTAGGGGCAGCCCCCCGTGGTTGCCCAAATCCACGTGGTTGCCCCAAACCGTAGGGGCACGGCGCGCCGTGCCCCTACTGCATTAACAAGGCAGTGATGTCTTTATTGTTCAGCAGCAAGCGGCCTTGTTCGGTAACGGCTAACTCGAAAGCGTCAATGGTTTGGCCGTCCTCGCCTTGACGACGTTCTGAGAACGCGGTGAACATAGCCAGCATAGGCGCAATCGCGGGATTTCGTCCCGCCCCTGTGGCCTCGATCAGCGCCTCCATATTGGTAATGTACAGATTCAACTCACCCACGCCGCCAAACAAGGCATCAGGCTGCACCGTCGCCCGCAGATCCAAATCGGTTCGTGATAGGTCAGTGGCGATGAAGGTATCGGGGATGCGGAGTTCCAGATCGCTTTCCATCAGTACGCCCAGCAATTGTTGTTGCCAGTACAAGGCTTGCAAGTCGCTGTGTATCCCCTCGCTAGCCAAAGCAATGTGCAGCACTCGGTTGAATAAATCTTCGGGAATATGCCGCAGGTTCAGTTCGAAGTGCGCTGAACGTGGCAGCAACTCAGACGGCCAGGTTTGTGTGGGGCTGCGGACACCGTCCATCGACAGACTAAAGCCCAGCTCCGGCAGTTCACCTCGGTTGTCTGCTGAGCTGTGAATGGCAAACTGATCTAAGCCACCCAATGCATCATCCGCTGCGTGCATAACCAGTTCACGCCCGCTCAAGTGGCCATGATAATGATCGATAAGCTGCGCAGCAGCGCCTAAGGTGGCAAACAACGAACTGAGTGCCTCTAAAGCCGCCTCGGGAGTTTCGGCAGTCATATCGAGCGTTTCGGTTTGTTCGGCCAGATCGTTTAAGCGCGTCAGTAGCTCGCGCAACTGAGGATAATCTTTACCCTTAAGTTCAGTGCCGCTAGTGAGTTGCCCTAGCCCAATTTCGGTGTCCATGAACGTCAAGTGTAAGTTGGCGAGACGCAGATCCTGTTCTTGTTGCCAAGTGGCATCGGTAGCGACATCCAGTTGTTGTCGGGCTGAGAGTTGGCCTAAGCGGCCTGTAAAGGGTTCATTGATAATTTGTAAATGCAGATCTTCTAAGGTGATATGGATCAGTCGGAAAGCCTCTAAGGCTTCTGACCACGTCCCGCTGAGTTCTTGTGCGCCGATGTTGAGTTCGCCGATGAGTTCATCACCTTCACGCAAGGTGAGCGTGTTGGCAATCTGGGTATCCACACGGATTTCATCACCATCGAGTACCGTCAATGTGACAATCACCGGTCCGGCTTCGAATGCCCCTTCGTCAAACACTAAACCAAAATGCTGAAACGTGGCCGTGTACGTTGAGCCATCAGCGCTGAGGGCATAATCGCGGTCAGCGGTCAACTCCAGCGGTTCAACGCTGGCTTCGAGTTGTTCTAAAGTATGATCAATCAGCGCTTTGATGCGTTGTTCTTCGGCGCTGACCAGCGCAGGAGCGAGCAAAATTGCCGCGACTACCAGACTGCTAAGCAGACAGTGCTGAATACAGCAGATCATTCGATTCACAGATATTCTCCTATTTTTCAATACTGCGGACAGTTTTTAAGCCAATATAGGCTGAATGATGCCATAATTACAAAGAGTAAGTCCCCTCCGAAAAGTAGGAGGGGGCTCAGTATTGTTCAAAAAACGGGTCTACAATCTCACGGGACTTGACACGCTTAGGTGTCCGCTCGATTGGACAAACAAATTTGGTTCCGGCCCGCCCGCTTCGCCGCATACAGCGCCTCATCAGCATAACGCATCAAGACGGTAATGTCGCGACTGTGCATGGGATACAGGGCAATGCCGATGCTGCATGAGACCTGTAGCGCCAGCTCGGCGACTTCCAGTGGCGTTTGCGCTGCGTGCACCAATTTATTGGCGACAACGCAGGCATCGTGGGCGCTACCCACATCGGTCAGCAAGATCAGAAACTCATCCCCACCGATACGGCCAATGGTGTCAGCGTCCCGTAGGCATGCACGCAAACGCTGAGCGATAAGCTGCAACACGCGATCACCCACCGCATGACCGTGGTGGTCATTAATCGGCTTAAACCGGTCGAGATCAAGAAACATGACCGCTACCTGACTGTGTTTACGTTCTGCCTCGCGGATCGCTTGGTGCAAGTGCTCGAAGAACAACCGGCGATTAGGCAGGTCGGTGAGGGCATCATAGTGTGCTAGGCGATAGGTCTGCTCCTCGATACGCTTGCGCTCGCTGATATCATGGGCAATACCAATCATTCCTACCAGTGACCCATTGGCGTCGAATAGCGGTGAGGCATTGGTACTTTGCCACCGCCAGCCGCCTTGGTGGTCATGCACCCGATACTCCAGTCCACGCTGCTTGCTGCGGCTACTCAGCAAGCGCTGCACAAAGGCTTCACAGCGTGGCAAATCATCGGGATGCACAAGGGTCGAGAAGTGCTGTCCAAAAAAATCCTCCGGTACATGGCCGAGGCTTTCGTACAGATTGGGGGATAGGTACTCGAACGCCCCGTCGAGATCCAGCGTGTAAATCACATCATTGGCATCCTCCACTAGCGTGCGGAAACGCTGTTCGCTGGCACGCAGCTCCCTATCGATCTGATCGCGAGTCATAACGATGACGCCGAAGACCAGCAGGAGATGAAACAGCATCGCCATCAGAAAGGTCGCCGTCTGCAGAAGAGTCGATTCGAACAATCTATCCATTGCCGACTCGCCGATGGCCGTCCCAATGAAACGAGCGCTAAGTAAGACCAAGACCGCCACCAAAGCCCCCATCAGAATGTATTGGCCACGGCCCGGCGCCCCTGGCGAGTGACGCATGACGAGAATTAGCATCATGAAGGTCTGTAGCCCGATGATGGCGGCATGGAGCATGACCCGTGCCTGAAAATGGTCAGCCAGCCACAGCATACCGAGGGTCATCGCTAACACCGGCGACCAGATCAACCAAGGGGAAATCGCTTGGCGAAAAAACTGCGCCAAAGCTTTGAGCACTAGAGCAGAAGTAGTCGCTAACAGGATGTTAGCCACTACCACCGAAAACCAATCACTGATTGAGCCACGGGTCAACAATAACCCATAGGCCACAGCCTGCAATCCCATCGCCAAGCTCCACAGGGGCAAACCATCGCTTCTAGAACGGTCAGCGAGTATGAACAAGGTGATTGCTAGGGCAGCGCTGATCACCGCAGTGACCAAAACCAGAGTAACAATGTCGATAGGTAGGTTCATGCGATTAATTAGGATTTTAGACCAAGTTTGAGTCCCGTCCGAGCTGCAACCGACCTGCAATGACGTGTTGAGTCGGGTGTGGAGAAAGCGAGAAAACCGCACAGTTATTCTGTCGCTAGCCTGCTGACCTGCATATCGACGCTCAAGTGAGATTCGCATGGGCTGGTTGTGCCGGTAATGGGGGCGGCGCTGCCGGTGCTCGGAGTGGCTGCCAGAGGAATATGCCCTTCACCGGCCAGAAAACCCGAGGTGGGATCCAGCCCGACCCAACCCGCACCGGGCAAAAAGACTTCAGCCCAAGCATGTAGGTCGCAGAAATCTTC
>PWUP01000189.1 GCA_003562535.1 Gammaproteobacteria bacterium
TCCAAGGCAGAAAAGTTAATCCCCCATAGGATCTGGGTAGACCCGGAACCGAACCTAGGCTTGTAACCGCATAATAGTCGATAAAATCCGAACCTATCGTGAGAGCCCGAGCGTGATTTGGCATGGTGAAAAAGCTAGATAAGCCCAATAACAGGGACAAAATTAGCAATGGTGATTGTTTTACAGTCATAGCAGCTTTCCGTGGAAATCGGCCAACCAAACTTCCGAGTTCAGCGCGATCAACGCCTCACGTTCTTGGGTCGGTACAGCAAACACCGGAGGGAGAGTCAGCAGGATGAGTACGACAGCAACCCCTAGAGTAGCGATAACACGATACAGCACAGCGTAATTGAGCATGATGAATTTACCTGTAGCGGTTTAACCCTTTCATCGGCAAGATAGCTGCATCATAAAGAAGTGTCAATGTTATGGGGTTGCGTTGGGGCATGACCGGAAAAACAATTAGCTCAGATCACCCAGCCAACGCAGGTGATTATCGGCGCGAAAGATCGGGTGGTCAGCCCAGACGATTCACTGCGTGTGGCCGCTGGGCTACCCAATGCTCAAGCGGTGGTTTTACCTGGCTGTGGGCATGTGCCCCAAGAGGAATGCCCACAGGCGGTGCTTGAGGCGATGCTAACGAATCCGTTCTAGGCCAGCCGATTAACCGCACCATTCGGCGCTTCATGCCACCTTTGAGGTAACCTTGCAGCCGCCGGACGGGGCATGTTGCCCCGTCCGTAGCGTTTTTGTTGCGCTGGCTATCAATGTCGATCTCCACAGGGTGCAAAATCAAACATTGCAACGGGGTAAAATACCCCGTCGCGCAACGCAAAATATCTGTTTTTTTTCTGCATAAACCTTATCCAATCTTGGGGTGGTGTGAGCCTTTCACCCACTCGGCCTTTCGGCATTCCCACTGACGTGGTGATGTTGGCCTCGACCAAGTTAAGAAGGCTTGTCATGACCAGGAGACTGGGGCTAACCAACCCACTCACCCCCTTCCTTACTCCCTGTCGAAAGCGGCCACCGCTGGCGTTCACCGTGGCATTTCATGACCTTCCCAACGTCGCTCACCACTGACGTGGTGTGCTCGGTCTGCACCCTCACTGACTCTTTAGAAAACATAAGATAGGTTTATAAAAAAGTAGGTTTTAGCGAGGGGTAGTAGGTATTTCAGTCATCCCGACGCGGCACTAAATTGGGGTCACAGGTAATAGGACGATAAATTTCCACCCGATCACCGCTGTGCAACGGTGTATCGGGTTTGACCAGTTTGCCATAAATACCGATTTTTTGCGTGGTCAAGTCAATTCCCGGACACATCTCCAGCACCCCGGATTGGTGGATTGCCTCGACAGCGGTCGTGCCTTCAGCGACCTCAAGGCGCAGCCAGAGCTGTTCAATACCATCCGCATAGGCCACAGCAACTTTCATAGTGCACTCTCCTGTCAACCTCAAACACCCGTGTCACTCACCGCACTCGCCTCGGTTTGTCGGGCGCGCCGCGTTTCCCATACTCGCTGCAAAGCCATTAAAAACCCGAGGGCGAGAAACCCGCCCGGCGGCAGAACCATCAGCAAGAATCCCTGGTATTCAGGGATGAGGGTGATTTCCATAAAGTGAAAGGCATCACCCAGCAGTAACCGAGCATCGGCAAACAGGGTGCCGGAACCCAGCAGCTCGCGCACCGCACCCAGCGCTACCAGCGCCAGGGTAAAACCAATGCCCATAGCCAGACCATCCACCGCAGCGGCCGCCACTGGGCGCTTGGACGCAAAGGCTTCAGCGCGGCCCAGAATGCCACAGTTACATACAATCAAGGCGATAAACAGGCCCAACACCTGATACAGCTCGTATAACCAGGCATTCATGGCCATGTCTACTAGAGTCACCAGACTGGCGATGATGACGATAAAAATCGGAATGCGGACACTGGGACTGACCCAGTTGCGGATTAACGCCACCGCTACATTGGCGCACAACAGCACGGCAGTTGACGCCAGCCCCATGCCCAGACCGTTAGTAGCGGTTCCGGTAACGGCCAGTAATGGACACAGTGCCAGCATCTGGGCAAACACCATATTCTGCGTCCAGAGCCCATCACGGATAATGTCGCGATAAGCCGTGCTCATGGGGTCTGATCCTCAGTGGTGAATAGGTGAGTCTGCTGCTGTTCAAACCAGTGCAAGCCGTCCTTAACTGCCGCAACCACGGCGCGCGGCGTAATAGTCGCGCCGGAAAAGGCATCGAAATCACCGCCGTCGGGTTTCACCGCCCAGCGGGTTCCATCGTCCAGGGAACGGCCTTTAAACGAGGTGATCCACGGATCGCGGCGGATTTCGATCTTATCGCCCAGTCCTGGGGTCTCGCTATGGCGCGTGACCCTGACCCCCGTGATCTGTCCGGCGTGATCCACCCCCATGACCAGATCAATCGGGCCAGCATAACCTTGGGCAACCTGCTGGAAGACCACGGCGACAATTTCGCCTTCGTGGCGGGCGCGATACACGGTCAGGGTTTGTCCGCTAGAATTGGTGAGTTCAACAGGATCGCTGAACACATCATGATCGGCAACATCAGACGGTAATACCTGGGTAAGTGAAGCGATCAGGGTGCGGGTTTCAACGGCGAGAATCGCCGGTGCAGTGATGCGGTGTGCCAACGCCAGGGCGGCTCCAGCAATCAGGGTGACGCAACCTAAAGCAACCATTGGATACCAGACGGTAGTGAACCAGGCAGCACGCCGGGCGGTAATGTCCATCGTTTAGCGCTCCTCCGAGGCCAGTGGACGACCATCACGCCGCCGACCAAAAATGCGTGGCCGCGTGTAATGATCAATCAGCGGAGTAGCGGCATTCATCAGCAGAATGGCAAAAGCCACTCCCTCGGGATACGCCCCCCAGGTGCGAATAATCCAGGTCAACAGGCCGCAACCAAGCCCGAAGATCCACTGCCCCAGCGGCGTCGAGGGCGAGGTCACATAATCCGTGGCGATAAAAAAGGCCCCCAGCATCACCGCACCGCTGAGCAGGTGAAACAGTGGCGAGGGCTGACTGTCGGGCAGCAAAGTATAAGCCAGGGTTGCCGGAATGATGATCCCCAGTAAAAAGGCACTGGGGATGCGCAGACTGATCACACCGCGCAGGATTAAAAACACCCCGCCTGCAGCCAACAACAGGGCGCTGGTTTCCCCCATGCTGCCGGCATGATGACCCAGACTGTAGGTCAAGCCATCGAAACCACTGCCGGCAGGATCGAGCACTGTGGCACCGCTGATGCCATCGGCCAGGCTGGGGCTGCCGAAGGTAATGGCGAGCGCCTCTATCGGACCCGGCCCATTGCCTAAAGACGGCGGTATAATCCAGCGGGTCATTTCCAAGGGAAATGAAATCAGCAACACCACCCGCGCAGCCATCGCCGGATTGAACACATTCTGTCCCAGCCCGCCGAAAATCTGCTTGACCACAATAATGGCAAACACCCCACCCACTACGGCAATCCACCACGGTGCCCACGGCGGTAAAGACAGCGCCAGCAGCCAGCCGGTCAGAATCGCCGAGCCATCAGCCAGCGTCGGGCGCAACGGTCGCCCAGCCAGCACTACGGCCATTGTCTCGGCCAGCACACAGGTCACAATGGTAACCAGCCATAAATAAACCGCCGGCCAACCAAAGTACCAGAACCCGCTTAAGGTGGCCGGCAATAAGGCCAGCATCACCAGCAGCATGGTCTGACTCACAGGCCGTGCCCCGTGGGTATGGGGTGAGGGTAAAACGGCGGTGGTCATGCCAGGGTTTGCTCGGCTTTTTTAGCGGCAGCAGCGGCTTTGGCCGCCGCTCGCGCCCGTTCTCGCTCGGCCTTGCGCTGGGCAGCGGCTTCGGCTTTGGCGCGGGCTTCGCGTTGTAAACGCTCACTGCGGGCTTCTGCCAGCGCCCGCAACTCCGCCTGTTTCTTGGCATCACGCTCATTGGCCGCTAGCTCGCCCTTGGCGTGGTTGAGATACTGCACCAGCGGAATCCCTGAGGAACAGACAAAGGCACAGGTTCCGCAACTGATGCAGTCCTTGAGACCGAGTTCCTGGGCGGCTGCTAAATCATTGCTGCGCACCCGCGCCACAATTTCCAGTGGCAACAGTCCCATGGGGCAGGCGCTGACACAGGCTGAGCAGCGCACACAGGGGGTGGCCGCAGCGCCTGTGTTAATCTCTGACTCGGTGAGCATCAATACCCCACCGCTGCCCTTGATAATCGGGACGTGCAGCGAGGTGATGGCGATACCCATCATCGGGCCGCCCATCACCTGCCGTGCTGGTTCACTGATCAGCCCGCCACAGAATTCGATCAGCGCCTAGACCGGAGTACCCAGACGGACTTCCAGATTACGCGGGGTGCGCACCGCACCACCGGCCACAGTGACAATCCGCTGAGTCAGCGGTTCTCCCCAGCGAATCGCTTGGTGTATGGCTGCCGCCGTGCCGACATTATGCACCACAATACCGATATCAGCGGCCAGCTTAGTCGAGGGCACTTCCTGACCTGTCAGCCAGGCAATCAGGTGCTTTTCCGAACCCATAGGGTAGCGACTCGGAACCTTGATCACGCTGATTTCGGGAAAATCACGAGCGGCGGACTGCATCTGGGCAATGGCGGCGGGTTTATTGGCCTCAATACCGATAACAATCCGTTCAGCACCGATGGCGTGGCGGATGATTCGCCCACCGTCGATGACCTGCTCAGCGCGTTCCTGCATCAGCCGGTCATCGCATGACAGATAAGGCTCACACTCACCGCCGTTGAGCACCAGGGTCTGAATCGGCTGGTTGTGCCCCAATCCCAGTTTAACTGCCGACGGAAACGTGGCTCCCCCCATGCCGACAATGCCCGCCTCTGCCACCCGCTCGGCGATTTCAGCGGGAGACAAGGTAAAAGGATCGACCGGCTCGCTGGCCAGTGCTTGATCCAATCCGTCGGGTTCCAATACCATGACCGGCCCGGTCAGACCCGAGGGATGGGCAATGGGGGCTGAGTTGATGGCGACAATCGTGCCCGAGGTGGGCGCATGGATCGGTGCCGAAACTCGGCCTTGAGCAGTAGCCAGTAACTGGCCGCGTACTACCTTAGCGCCACTGTACACTACCGGTCGTGCCGGGCTGCCGATATGCTGGCTCAGTGGCAAAATCAGTTGCTCAGGCAACGGCAGGGCGGTAATCGTGGTGCCCGAGGCCGGAGCCTTGCGATCCTCGGGATGGGCACCCCAACGCTGCATCAGCCGATTGGCACGGACAGTCAGTGGGGCAAGGGATACATTCATCATTAGGCTCACGCGGCGACTGGCCGGGGCCAGACCCAGGTATCAACAGTAACGGCTACGGGCACCGTGCGGATGGCTCCGGTGGGACAGACCGGCTCGCACTGAGCACAGCCGGTACAGGCATCACCGACGACCGCATGGATGTGTTTCATGGCCCCAATGATGGCATCCGTGGGGCAGACCTTGATGCACCGAGTACAACCTACACAGATGTCTTCATGGACATTCGCTATCATAGGCTGTGCATTATTGAGGGCATGGGTATCCAGCTCCACACCCAGCTTGGCTGCCAGTGCCTGAGCCACGATTTTGCCTCCGGGCGGGCAACAGGTGGCCGAGGCTTGACCGAGAGCCAGTGCGGCAGCCGCACCCGCACAGCCGGGAAAACCACACTGACCGCAGTTGGTGCCGGGCAAATCCGCTTCGAATTTGGCGGTTTCGGCATCAGTCTCCACATGAAACAACCGTGCGGCCAGCCCAAGAATAAGGCCAAAAACCAGGCCGAGACTGGCGAGGCTAAGCGTTGCACTAAGCATAATCGACTCCTGAAAATGAGCGGCTAGTAGTGGGAAAGACCGGCAAACCCCATAAAGGCTAATGCCAGCAAACCGGCGGTGATAAAACCAATGGGTGCTCCGGCAAA
>PWUP01000225.1 GCA_003562535.1 Gammaproteobacteria bacterium
CGCCACTTGCGATGTTCTCTGTCACCCTGCCGTTAAACTGCTTTTAGCAGCTCTTAAACCTGCTCATCCTGAGCAGATGTGAAAACTTTTAATCGAGAATTAAAGAACAGTTGCTAGCTCCGCGTTAGTTGCCATTGTTAAGGGTTACTTGACCGTTATTCAGTCGCGGGGATTAACGCACAACTCGTCACCGATTGTAAAGATCGGGCATTGTCGTTCTACTGGCTACTGGCGATAAAACTGCCGTGGGGGGCGCGGGGCATAACCGCCACGGTCATCATCCGGCCAGAAGCGATTGCCCGGCTGGTGGGTATGAACCGGACGGCAGTTGATCACCCCACGCTGGCACAGACTGTCGCGCCACTCGTATTTGACCAACCAGCGACCACTGGCATGAGGCTCAGGATTAAATGCCACTTGGCGCGAGGGTGAGCGTTCGGTCTGACCAAACCCAGTGCCCGGCTCTGGAGTTCGCTGGATTTGTGGACCATGCGGGCGGCGCGCCTCAGGACGACGGCGTTCGTGATACACTGCCAGCGCAATCACGCCCATAGCGGAATAGTCGCCCCAAGCGGCAGCGTAAGACCCACCGGCATCGGTGAAATAAAACCGGTTGACTCGATTCTGCCCGGTCCGCCAGCCCCGATAAGTGTACTGGCCATAGGGTTCGAGAATATACATGCGTTCATTGGGTCGTAGGCGAGAACGCTGACCGGAGATAATATTGCGCCCATCCACCGCAATCACCACTCCAACCCGCTCTCCCGTGAGATTCCGCACTCGGATGGCGTAATGCATACCCGGCTGAGCCTCCACATAGGCTCGATAGAGATCACGGCGATTTTCAACCGGATATTCACGCAGGCTGCGGCCATTATCCGCAATAATACTCACCGCCACCGCATCTATCGCCGCTTGTGCCATTAACGGCAGCAATAATCCACACAACAGCACTACAGTACGTATTAACATGATCGTTCACCTGTTGGTATCAATGTTAGAGGTTGTGTGAATCACGTTAGTGCTGTAGGGCTGAATCGATACTGAATCGTTGTCCACATTTTTTTCAGTTTGCCCATTCGGCGGCAAGAACAATCGTCAGTCTGGCTAGTTTTGCAATGACCTCCTACGCAGTATTGTTGTTTAATGCGTTGAATTAATGATGATCAGAAGTTTCAGTATCCCGCAGTGAGCGGCGTAAAATTTTACCCACATTACTTTTCGGCAGTTCACTGCGGAATTCAAAGGCTCGCGGCACCTTATAAGCGGTTAAATGTTGGCGACAGTGATCCCGCAACGCTTGCTCAGTCGGTGCCTCATCACGCGGTACGATAAACGCTTTCACCGCTTCACCAGACTGCTCGCTGGGTACCCCGATGACTGCTGCTTCGAGCACTTGGGGATGGCTGGCCAGCACCTCTTCGACTTCATTGGGATACACATTAAAGCCTGAGACCAAAATCATGTCCTTTTTGCGGTCAATGATGCGTACATACCCCTCATCGTCCATGTAGCCAATATCGCCGGTTGCAAACCACCCCTCACTGTCGATCGAGTTGGCCGTATCCTCAGGCCGGTGCCAATAACCGCGCATGACTTGCGGGCCACGCACCCACAGTTCGCCCGGCTCGCCTTGTGGCTGTTCTTGGCCTTGTTCATCACGGAAACACACCTCGGTCGAGGGCAGGGGCAGGCCGATGCTGGCGGTGAAATGCTCCAGATCCACTCGATTGACACAGACTACGGGCGAGGTTTCCGTTAAACCATAGCCTTCCAGCAGTGGGATGCCGGTGGTCTGTTGCCAACGCTCGGCCACGGTTTTCTGCACCGCCATGCCACCGGCAATGGCCAGCTTGAGGTGGCTAAAATCCAGTTGGGCAAAGCCAGGAGTATTCAACAGGCCGTTGTATAAGGTATTCACCCCGGTCAAGATGCTGAATGATGGATAGGTACGCAGTGTTTTGATAAAACCGCGCAGATCACGCGGGTTAGTGATCAATACATTATGAGTGCCTAAAGCAATAAATACCAAGCAGTTGGCGGTCAGTGAGAAGATATGGTAAAGCGGCAGCGGGGTAATCACCAGCTCTTCGCCGGGTTTAATGGTGTCACCCAGCCACGCTTTAATTTGAGCGAGATTGGCCAGCATATTGCCGTGGGTAAGCATCGCACCTTTAGCAATGCCGGTCGTGCCACCGGTATATTGCAAAAAGGCCAAATCGTCAAGTTGCATATCCACCCGTTCTAGCTTGAGTGGTTTGCCTTCAGCCAAAACTCGACGCAACGGCAGGGCGTGGTCAATACGCCAGTCAGGGACCATGCGTTTAATATAACGGGCGGCCAGATCCAGCAGCCAACCGCGAGGACGGGGCAGCATATCGCCTAAGCGGGTCGTAATAACATGCTGCACCGGGACTTCCGGCAAGACCTGCTCTAGGGTGTGGGCAAAATTTTCTACAATGACAATGGCGCAGGCTCCTGAGTCTTTGAGCTGATGCGCCAGTTCTCGCGGGGTGTAGAGCGGATTCACGTTGACCGCAATCAGACCGGCACGCAGTACGCCGAATAACGCGACGGGGTATTGCAGTACATTAGGCATCATTAAGGCAACACGGTCACCTTTTTTGAGTGCTAAGGTATTTTGCAAATAAGCGGCAAAGGCGGTGCTGAGCTCGTCAAGTTCACTATAACTGATGCTGTGCCCAAAGTTACTGTACGCAGGGAGTGTGTTAAACAGCCGACACATGCGTGTGAAAAAATCACATACCGAAGTGTATTCTGGTGACTCAATGGTCTCAGGCACATGACCGGGGTAACTCTTAAGCCAGATTTTTTCCATACTGCTGTGGCTCCTCATAGGGGCTTGCGACACAAGCGGTGTGCGTAAGGTAGATGATAGTATCGGTCAAATTACGGCGAAATGCCGTTTCGAGCAAGTTTAACATCGTCAGGGGAGCAGCTTATGTCAAGTGTACAGTGGCAAACGCGCTGGTATCCGTTATTATCTCGCCGGCGTTTAGGGCAGCCGAGTCAGGTGGCTGAAGATCAAACACGGACGGATTTCCAGCGTGATTTTGATCGGATTATTTTTTCCTCAGCCTTTCGCCGACTCCAAGATAAAACCCAAGTGTTTCCCTTGGCACGCAATGATTATGTGCGCACCCGTTTGACGCACAGCCTGGAAGTGGCCAGTGTGGGGCGTACCTTGGGTCATCGGGTCGGTGCTTATGTGATCCAGACCCACGGTATTGAGGGGGTATCGGCAGCGGATTTTGGCACCATCGTTGCGGCGGCCTGTTTAGCCCATGATATCGGCAACCCCCCATTTGGTCATTCAGGCGAGGATGCGATTCGCGATTGGTTCCGCCGTTCGGTCATAGGGCAGGAGGCTCTAGCGCCGTTGGCTACGGCTGAGCGTGAAAATTTTTTGAATTTTGAAGGCAACGCCCAAGGGTTTCGGGTGTTAACCCGTTTGCAGAACGCGGCCAACCCAGGCGGGTTACAACTGACCTATGCTACCTTGGGTGCTTTTAGCAAATACCCCTGTGCTCGGCCACAACCCGATGGGGCGGCTTGGCGCAAATTTGGCTTTTTTCAGGCCGATCGTGCGCAGTTTGTCGAGCTGGCTGAACATTTGGGTTTACACACCATGGCCACCGATGTGTGGCACCGCCATCCTTTAGTCTATTTGGTCGAAGCCGCCGATGATATTTGCTACTGCGTGGTGGATATTGAAGACGCTTATCGATTACGCCAGCTTGATGACCGCGAAGCGGAGGCCTTATTAACGCCCTTAGTGGCCGATACGGATCGACACACCCGTTTAGGGAGTATCGCTACCCCCAAAGAGCGCATTGAATATTTACGCGCCAAGGCGATTGGCGGCTTGATCGACCAGACCGTCACGGCCTTTCTGACCCACGAGGCTGCGATTCTCAACGGCGATTTTGACCATGAACTACTGAGCTGTATTCCCCACGCTCAGGCTTTGGCCTTGCTGCGTCAACGAGCGGCGGAACAGGTCTATGTTGCACCAGGGGTCATCGAGGTGGGAGCGGCCGGTTTTCATGTGTTAGCCACCTTGCTGGAAACCTTTGTAACGGCGGTGGAGGCTATGGCCACGCAAGGGGTAACGGCATCGCCGCGCCAACAGATGCTATTGCGTCTAGTACCCGAGCAATTTATTGGCACTGGGCATCAGCCCAGTGCGTGCCCCTATCAACGTCTACTGGGGATTACTGATTTTGTTTCGGGGATGACAGATTCTTATGCTATTGACTTATACAAAAAACTGCATGGGATCGCTTTGAATACCGTCTAAGATATACAGTGAACGACATGTTGCATAGCAACAAAATTTAGGTTATATTGCACTGCAACATCAGTGGCGATGTTGTTTAAGCTTGTGGAGAACCTTAAATTATGTACGACGATATGTTCAAGAAAAATTTTTCCAATATGGAATCCATGTTAGAGCCGATGGTTAAGGCCAATAAAATGGTCATTGCTAATATGGAAAAACTGGCCAGCTTCAATATGGCGACCATGCAGTCCTATGTGGACATGAGTTTAGAGCAAATGAAAGCGGCTTCTGAAGTCAACAGCCCGCAAGCCCTGCAAGCCTTTTGGACGAAACAGGTTGAAACCGCGAATGCCATGCGGCAAAAAATGATGGACGATGCTAAGGCACTGGCCGATATGGGCAATGGCATGAGAGATGAATTTGCCAAGCTTGCCGAAGAAAGCGTCAAGCAAGTCAATAAAAACGCCCCCAAGGGCTAATCAGCACCGGCTGGTAAAACGACCTAACACTCTTTAGAGTCGCCTGCTGTTGGCCGTGTGGCGCATACCACCACACAGCAACACGGTGCACTTAGTAGTCACTGATCGGCAACTCGCGGTGCAGGTTGCCGGTCTGGGCAGTCCCATCAGCGTGGATTTTCAAACGGGGCGCTGTGCCTATCGTCGTCACCACGGCGGATCGGAACTGCTCGCTAAAGCCCTCGGCTTACGGCGCCGGCGTCACCCCTATATCATCGATGCCTGTGCCGGATTCGGTCAAGATGCGTGGATAATGGCCGGTTTAGGTTGTCGGGTGGACTTACTGGAACGCTCACCGCTGGTGGCTGCAGTGCTGAATGATGGTTTGCAGCGTGCCGCCGCCACCCCTGAGGCTCAACGTCTCCGATTATACTGCGTCGATGCCCGCCAGCACTTAGCTGAGCTGAGTCCTGAGCAGCAACCCGATATCGTTTATCTCGATCCCATGTATCCCGAACGGAACACAACCGCTTTAGCGGGCAAAGCGGCACGCGCCTTGCGCGCCGTAGTGGGTGACGATGCCGACGCTGACGAGCTGTTTGTGGTGGCGCGCCGCTGCGCCCGCCATCGCGTGGTGGTTAAGCGCCCACGGCATGCAGTTTATCTGGGTAACACCGTACCGGATTTGCACTATCAGGGTCGCAGCACCCGTTTTGATGTGTATTTAAGCACATCAGCCGCGCCGCCAAGCCTGCCAGCATGACGCCAGTAAGGTGATCACCGTCAACGGGATCACAAACAGCAGCATGATTCCGGAAAATGTCTCTATGGCACTATGGCGGGTGGCATCCAGCACCAGATACGCCAAATAAGCGCCATAGTAGGCTAAGAATAACGCTCCTTCCCAACGATCAATGCAATAGCCGGTAAAGAAAATCGGCAGGCAGGCAAACGCCACCACAATCATCACTGGGATATCGAAATACACCGCGGCACTGGCCACCGGCAAGCCTTCAGGAGCGACTAAGGCCGTGGCTCCAAGCACTGCTAAAATATTGAACAAATTGCTGCCCACAGCATTACCCACTGCGATATCCCGTTCGCCGCGTAATGCGGCCACCACGGAGGCGGCAATTTCTGGCAATGAGGTGCCAATGGCGATAATCGTCAGGCCGATAATCAGCTCGCTGACACC
>PWUP01000047.1 GCA_003562535.1 Gammaproteobacteria bacterium
CTCAATAGTGATGGTGCGAGTGGTGCTCACAGTAATGACCTCTCTCAATTATTTGTCGGCTGCTTGTTCAGCACCGCCATACACCCGTTCCCGAGGTTGGGAGCGAGTAATGGTGACCGGGCCAGTCTTAATACGCGGAGCCTGATTGCCGTTAAAATAGGCCAGCGAATGGTGGAGAAAACGCTTGTCGTCGCGCTGGCCGTATTCGTCGATGCGTAAATGCGCACCGCGTGACTCTTTCCGCCGTAAGGCAGCGTTTGCCATAGCTTCGGCAATTTGCAGGGTGTAACCGAACTCGATGGCGGTCAACCACTCGGTATTAAACGCCTTGCTGTGATCATCGAGTTTCACCCCACGGCGATAGCGCTCGCGCAATTCCGCAATGCGATCACAAGCGGTTTGCATCCGCGGACCTTCACGGACAATCCCGACGCCCTCTTCCATCACCTCATGCAATTCGGTGCGCAAGCTGGCAAGCCGTTCGCCCTCGTCCTGCTGTAATAAATGCTGCCAGCATGATTGGGCGGCCTCGGCTTGTTTGACCAAGGTGCTTGGGGTGAGTCGGGTTTGCCGCGCTTTGCGTGCGGCTGAACGCCCAGCCGCATGACCAAACACCAACAGTTCGGCCAGTGAATTCGAACCTAAACGGTTGGCACCGTGGATGCCGACGCTGGAGCATTCTCCAGCCGCAAATAACCCTTCCAGCGGTGTGGCTCCGTTGACATCACACAGTACCCCACCCATGGTGTAGTGTACGGCAGGGCGCACGGGAATCGGCTCACGCACCGGATCGGTGGCCGCGAAGGTTCGCGCCAGCTCGCAAATCATGGGCAGGCGTTCGGTGATTTTCTTTTCACCAAGATGGCGTAAATCCAGATGCACCGCCGTGCCTTGTGGCGTTTGTATCGTGCGTCCGGCTTGGTCTTCATGCCAAAAGGCTTGTGAGACCCGATCACGCGGCCCTAATTCCATCGCCCGGGCGCGCGGCCAGGGATCTACTGGCCCGAGGCCGTAATCCTGGAGATAGCGGTAGCCGTCTTTATTGAGCAGAATGCCACCCTCACCACGACAGCCTTCGGTCATTAAAATCCCACTGCCCGGCAGTGCGGTAGGATGCCATTGGACGAATTCTATATCGCGCAGCGGCACACCTTTTTGGTAGGCCATACCCATACCCTCACCAGTGACGATACCGGCGTTGGTATTTTGTCCATAGACCCGCCCGGCTCCACCGGTAGCCAGAACCACCGCACCGCATTCGAACACCACCATTTCGCCAGAGGCAATATGAATGGCCAAGACGCCGTGCAAGCGTCCTTCCTCGACCAGTAAATCGGTGCAGAAGAACTCATCGTAACGCTTGATCGAAGGAAACCGCAGTGAGGTCTGGAATAGTGTATGGAGAATATGGAAACCGGTTTTATCCGCCGCAAACCAAGTGCGCGGGGTTTTCATCCCGCCAAAAAAGCGCACATTGATTTTGCCATCAGGCTGGCGACTCCACGGACAGCCCCAATGCTCCAACTGAGTCATTTCTTTGGGGCATTCAGCGACAAAATATTCGACCACATCTTGTTCGCACAGCCAGTCACCGCCAGATACGGTGTCGTCGAAATGTTTATCTAAGGTGTCGTCAGGATGGGACACGCCAGCCGAGCCGCCCTCAGCGGCGACGGTATGACTGCGCATCGGCACGACTTTGGACACCAGAGCCACGGACAGATCGGGGTCTTCTTGGGCGACGGCAATAGCGGCGCGTAACCCAGCACCCCCACCGCCAATAATAACCACATCGGATTTTATTACTTGCATGTATTGATCCTTAGAGTGAGTCATGGATGGCGAACGCCCCGCCAGCGAGTCACATAACCCCGTAGTCAACGCGCACGCTTAACCAAGCACAGAATTACGCCATTTGCAGTTATTTTGCAAACGCCATCTCAGCCAATAATCATATAAACAAATAAATATCAAATCACTATCATCAGATTAAGATTCGATGAACGGGTCATATACAACGAATTAACGGATACAGACCTTTTTAATTTGGGCAAAATCGGTGATGCCTTGCAAGACTTTTTCGATGCCATCTTGGCGTAGAGTCCGCATACCCGCGCGCACCGCCTCTTGGGTGACGAGGGCGACCGAACAGCGCTTCTGAATCAGCAGTTTAATGGCATCATTAGCGGCCATTAATTCATGCAAGCCAACCCGGCCCCGATAGCCTGTGTCCGCGCATTGGTGGCAACCTTGAGCACGGTGCAGTATGAATTCCCCTTGGGCATTGGCAAAGTGCTGCCGCCACGCCGCTAAGGTGTCGTGACGAATGTGCGCATGATCAGCGGGGGTTTCAGACGCAGCGATTAATTCCGCACAGTAGTTGTCAAGCAATTCTTCTATCTCACGGTCTGAGGCGCTATAGGCTTGTTTGCAATGACTGCACAGCCGTTTTGCCAAACGCTGTGCCAACACCCCAAGCAAGGCATCGGAAAAATTAAACGGGTCCATGCCCATATCCAACAGCCGCACCACACTTTCCGGTGCGCTGTTGGTGTGCAAGGTCGATAGCACTAAGTGTCCGGTCAGAGCGGCTTCAACCCCGGTTTTCGTAGTTTCCACATCACGCATCTCACCCAACATAATGATATCGGGATCAGCGCGCAGAAACGCCCGCATAGCGGTAGCAAACGTCAAACCGATTTTGGGTAATACTTGCACTTGACGCAGCCCCGCTTGGGTAATTTCGATGGGGTCTTCAACGGTCCAAATTTTATTCTCTGGTGTGTTCAAATGCGCCAAGATGGAATGCAATGTGGTGGTTTTACCTGAGCCTGTAGGACCACAGACGAAGAATAGACCGTAAGGCTTATCAATAACCTGCTGCAAGGTCTGATGGTTCCCAGCGCTCAAACCCAAGTTTTTTAATGGCAGGGGGTCACCAGCGGCCAAAATCCGCATCACCACGTCTTCTTCGCCTTGGTTGGTCGGTATGGTGGCAACCCGCAATTCTATTTTTAGAGGACCAAAGCGCTTGAAATTGATTTTGCCATCTTGAGGTTTACGGCGCTCAGCAATGTCTAAATTCGCCATGATTTTTACCCGAGCAATCAAAGCCGCCCGTAAACCTGGGGGAATTTGTCGGGCGCGTACTAGGCTGCCATCCAGTCTAAAGCGCACCTGTAAGGGCTTGTCGCGCCCATAAGGCTCTAAATGAATATCCGACACCCCTTGTGCATAGGCATCCATAATGATCTGATTGACTAAACGCACAATTTTATTATCGGCAATGGCCGTATTATCGACTAAGGGCTGTTCATTCGCTGCAAATTCATTGGCCGCAGCTTCTAGGTCTAGTGAGTCTTGACTTAATGCCGAATAGACCCGATTAATATAAGCCTCGATGTCTTCACGCGCCGCCATGACCGGTTCCACAATATTTTGTGAAATAAAGCGCACTTCTTCCAAGGCTTCGTTATTCAGCGGATCATCAATGGCCACCACCAGACGATTGTCATAGCTCATGATGGGCAACACGGTGTAACGCCGTACCAGCTTTTCTGGTATCAATTTGGCTGACTCAAAATCAATTTCTATTTTTGATAATTCAACCAAAGGAATGCCCAGTTTTTGAGCTAATGATTTTTGAATTTGGCGGCGATTGACGATGCCTTGTTGCACCAAGATATCGCCCACCTTTTGTTTGCGATTGTTTCTTTGTAGATCAAGTGCATATTGCAGTTGTTCCTCAGTAATCACGCCGGTACTGACTAAGACTTCACCCAAACGCACCTTCGGCGTTAATGCTTGACGGGATAAAGCATTTTTTAAATCATTAGCGGTGACAATGGAATAAGTCTTGAGCACTTCACCCAAGGGCTGGGTACGGTGTGCCTGCTGGTTTTCCAGCGCCGTTTGGACTTGATCAGCCGTGACCGCCCCAGTATTCACCAACAGCTCGCCGAGGGGTCGGCCTACTTGGTGGGATTTAATAGCGGCGTGTGGGATGAGATTGTAGAAATAATGCGGATGGTCTTTATTAGGAATAACGGGATACAGATGTAATCCGATGCGCTGATCATGAAAGCCTAATGTTTGCCCTTCTAGTACATCGTCATCGACAAACTGTATTGAAAAATTCTGTGTTTCTAAGTTTGCGATATTTTTGTATTCTTCGATACTGGAACCGGCTAAATGCACGGGAATCCATTTCAGCGCTTTGATCACTTGAATCCGCTTAATGACAGAACTACCCAGCTCTTTTCTTTGACCTTCAACGTCAATAAATACGTTACCCTCTTTAAGATCAATGCCATGCAAATGACCTTTGAGAGTCATTTGCGATTTCAATAAGGTAATAATGACTTGATCGCCCCTGAGTATGGCATTGGTAGCGGCTGAAGCACAACGAGGCGGATTAGGCACCATAATTTTTTGTAAGGGCATCATCATCACTCTTGGCGCAGTTTTAGGGTCAACTGCTCAAATTCGCGTTTTAACTCTAAGTTACGAAAACTAAACAAGGTGGGGGTTTGTCGAGCGAATAACTGATCCAGCATGTGCTGTCCAGCTTGCAACATTTGCACCAACTCTCCCGATATTCTAACCGTTTCGTAGGTATTGCGCGCCACGGCGAGATCATGCTGCAGTTGGCGTTGGGATTGCGCCACGGCATGAGCCTGATCACGCAAATACTGGCTGTATAATTGGGCGCTGCGCAGTGCGAGTTGCTGCGCTTCAATATTGGCGTTCAATACCGTGCGATGACGCTCATCAGCGCGGGATAACCGCCGACTGTCGTTCATTAAGGTTCGGGTGCGCTCAGCGATTTGTGTCAAGCGCTGTTGATACGCCTCGATATTGACCAACACATCGTCATGCATGTGCAGCAACCCTTCCAATAAAATAGCATACATGCCGTAATAGCGGCGCGCCGCGTTCAAATCTTCGCCGGTTTCAATCAATAAGTCTTCAAGCTGCTGAATCATCGCCTTCACATTGTCGAAAGCTACCCCGAGATCAATCAAGGCATCACCAGTCACCGTTGACAGCAAAAACTCCAGTTGCTCTTCATCAAGATGCAAGCCATAGCTTTGCAGATGAGCGGAAAATTCAGCGCGAATGTGTAGAATTTCCGCTTGCAACCGCGCAATCGTGCGCTCGGCATCGGCGATGGCCTGCTGATAATCCTCAGCCGTTTTTTGCCACCATGACTGCTCAGGCGCACTGATGCGTTGCAAACGGTAGCGAGCCAGATCATCGCGGGCCGTGCGAATCGCTTGTTCGCGCTCACGGATCTGTTGACGGTAACGCTGAGCCGGCGTTCCGGCTAATAAACGCACCGTTTGGTCAAGCAACTCATTAATGTTACGCTGATTCGATGATTTATCAGCCCCAAACCACGTTCGATCGGGTAAGGTATCATGGCGTTCTTGCAACGTCAGCGTTCGATCCAGGCGCGGCACCAGTTCTTTCCAGATGTGCTGCCGATCGGCTTCCAAATCCTGTGCCGACACTGATCCTAAGCTTAGGATAAGCAACAGGCTGTAAATCCAGATGACTACTACTCGTCTGTGCATAATAACGATTGTACCTCTGTACACGACAATTTTTTATTTATACCTAACGATCAAAAAGACAATAAACAATGGGTGTGGTTGGCCATCGATCAAGGGCTCGCGACCATACGGAGTACTTAACGCTGTTCCTCACCTAAAGACTCATGGCCGATGCTGATCTGCCTTGCCGGATTGTCCGTCGCCACGTCGAACACCCGCCAGCCTTGGTTACCCATACAGTAAATCACATACTGGGAGATTTGCGCCTCCGGGTATTCCCGGCGTAGCCCTTCCACATATCCGGCGATCTGCTCTGTGTCTTCCGGTTGCAAGTTGAAATCCTCGATGGGTGTCTTGAGCTTTTTGA
>PWUP01000008.1 GCA_003562535.1 Gammaproteobacteria bacterium
ACTGGGATATGATCCGCATCTCTGCGCACTTGGCCATCCGACAAGGGCACCGGACGTTGCAGGCGGACACTGTAAAGTGGCTCTTCGTATTCACCATCGCGGTCAACGACCAGCCGTACCGCTTCTGGATGGGTTCGTAGCAAACGTAACTGCAATTGGGTTTTGCGTTCGCGCAGAATCGTGGTGAACGGACTGGTATCCCCCCAAGCCTCACGAGCCTGTTTCCAGACAGCGTTGAACTGATTAATTAAATGGACAAGATCAACGATGGATGGGGAAGTCACAGCGGCCATCCCAGAGAGGGGGCTAGCGACAGCCGCTGGTTCAGATTCAGGCGATGACCTGGGTTTTCGCGCTCGTTTGATTCGGGTTGCAGGGTTGCTCATTGGAGATGACCCGTTGTAATGGCTGTTGAGGCAACAAACAGCGCTACCGGTGATACGCCGTTTTCACACGGTTGTCGATGACTGAAGCTGGTCTATATCGACAGTTTATAACCGACCGGCATAGATGCAAGCTGATCAGGTGAGCACGGCATCTGGCTATGGCTACCGGCTTAACATCACCGTGAATTTTTGAGGGCATCCCATCGGAGCTACGCGCACCGCTGCACTGCTACCCTACACGAATTAGCTCCCATTCAACCAGCACAGCGCAAACCCTACTGCCCATACACTGGGAACTGCGCACACAGCGCCTCGACCTCGGTTTTGACTTGGGCAATCACTGCCGGATCAGCCTCTTGGTCAGCGCCCATGCTGTCCAGCACCCGCGCTATCCACTCAGCAACCTGACGGGCCTCAGCTTCTTTGAAGCCCCGCGTCGTGATGGCCGGCGAGCCGATCCGTACTCCCGAGGTGACAAACGGCGATTGCGGGTCATTGGGCACGGTGTTTTTATTCACCGTAATACTGGCCTGACCCAGCGCGGCATCCGCCGCTTTACCCGTAATTCCCCGCGCACTGAGATCGAGCAGGAATAAATGATTATCCGTACCGCCGGAGACAATCGAGTAGCCACGAGCGATCAAGGTTTCGGCCATAGTCTGGGCGTTTTTCACCGTCTGGCGCTGATACTCGACGAACTCCGGCTGCAAGGCTTCTAAAAAGGCTACGGCTTTGGCGGCAATCACATGCATCAGCGGGCCACCCTGATTGCCGGGAAACACCAAGGCATTGAATTTCTTTTCTAGCTCAGGATTTTTGCGGCAGATAATAATCCCGCCCCGTGGCCCGCGCAGGGTTTTATGAGTGGTGCTGGTCACCGCATCGGCATAGGGCACGGGATTGGGATACACCCCGGCGGCCACCAGGCCGGCCACATGCGCCATATCCACGACCAGATAGGCCCCCACTTGGTCGGCAATCGCCCGAAAACGTGGGAAATCCAGCACTCGCGAATAAGCGGAAAAGCCGGCAATGATCATTTTCGGCTGGTGCTCAACGGCTAAGGCTTCGAGCTCAGCGTAATCGATATAGCCGTCGGCATTGACGCCGTATTGCACGGCATTATAGAGCTTGCCCGAAAAATTCGGCTTAGCACCGTGAGTTAAATGACCGCCATGATCCAAACTCATACCAAGAATGGTGTCGCCGGGTTGCAGCAGTGCCATAAAGACGGCGGCATTGGCCTGAGAACCGGAGTGCGGTTGCACATTGGCGTAGTCAGCGCCGAATAACTGCTTGACGCGCTCAATCGCCAGTTCTTCGGCGATATCGACAAACTCACAGCCACCGTAATAACGCTTACCCGGATAGCCCTCAGCGTATTTATTGGTCAATACCGAACCTTGGGCTTGCAATACCCGAGGACTGGCATAGTTTTCCGAGGCGATTAACTCAATATGCCGCTCCTGACGGTCACGTTCGGCCTGCATCGCCGCCGATAATTGGGCATCAAAATCAGCAATCGTCATAGTTTGATCAAACATCAAGTACTCCAGAAATATCAGTTAAGGCAACGCTGACCCAGCATAGGTCAAGACCGCGCTAGGATAAAGCGCTATTGTCGCGCAGATGTCAGCTTACCGCATACACTTGAAGTGCAATAAGCTTCGACTTATGCGGCATGGACTGTCATAATAGACTGATAGTTTCAGCGATTTAAATTATTCTCTGCCAGGTTATCAATAGTATGCACATTACCGGCTATCGTATCGACACACTTATCGGTCAGGGCGGTATGGCGCAGGTCTATCGTGCCGAACAAACCGCACTGCATCGCCCAGTGGCCCTTAAAGTGCTGCGCAGCGAATACGCCGCCGATACGGCCTTCGCTGAGCATTTTCTAGAAGAAGGGCGAACAACCGCACGCTTGAATGATCCGCATATTGTCACTGTCCATGACACTGGGGTCGATCAAGGTCAGTATTATTTGGCTATGGAGTATCTGCCCGGCGGCACCCTGCAGCGCCGTATCCGCCAAGGGTTAACACGAGAACATGCCCTGAACATTGCCGAACGCATCGGCCAAGGGCTCGCCTATGCCCACAGCCGCAATATCATCCACTGCGATATTAAACCGGGCAATATCCTGTTTCGCGCCAGCGGTGAACCGGTCATTACGGATTTTGGCATTGCGCGCCACCCCTACCAAAAAGGCAGCAACACACTGAAACTGGGCAGCCCGCGTTATATGAGTCCAGAACAAGCCCGTGATGAACCGCTGGATGAGCGCTCTGATCTCTACAGTCTCGGCGTCATCGTCTATGAGCTGCTCACCGGCCATCCACCTTATATTGCCGATGATCCCCTGACACTGGCGCATTTGCATCTGGATGCCCCGATACCCCGCTTACCTCCAGAACTTATGTCCTTTCAGCCGATCATTGACCGGCTGCTGGCTAAACAACCTGAGCAGCGCTACACCATTGCCGAGCAGTTTCTCCAAGCCTTGCGCGCAGCACGCCAAACCGATGAGGTTCAGCATAATGCCCCTACGCTGTCCATGCCCACCGTGGACGCTGAGGCCACGCGAACCCTACAGGTCACAATGGCACCAACCGGTCTGGATAATGATCCAGACGCTACTCGCCCACAAGCACGACCCGTGGTTGCCGTTGATGAACCAACGGTTGCGAGTCCCAAGCCAATGTTTACAGCACCATCCCCGCCTGCGCAATCCACGGCAACGGTCCAAGTCACACCGTCACCGCCCAAACCCCGTCGCTCTCGACCCCACTGGGGGGTGTGGGCGATACCGGTGACACTGATTGTGGTGATCGGTAGCGGTAGCGGTGTCTATTACTGGTTACAACAACCTACCGCAACGCCCCCACCCGAACGCATTGGCCCAACGGTGCAGTTATTGCCAGTGGAGGAGACTCCAGTCACGGCAACACCCGTTGCACCTGCCCCCATGCAACCGCCCATAACCGTCGCGCCGCCCACACCGGAATCTACAGCGGCAGAACTCGCCCGTCTGCCTGAGATAGCCCCGATCCCAGCCTTGCCTGAACACGACCCGAGTCCACCCACCGAGGAGCCGACACCGGTTGTACCCCGTACGCCCGTTGAACCGCCAATCATCAGCACCGATGAAGCCCTCGACCCGTTACGCGCCGCCATTGAACAAGGCGACTATGCGCTGAGTCTGGCCTTACTGGATCAACAGCTCGCCGACCAACCCGCTAACCGAGCGCTGCGTGATCTGCGCCAACAATTACAGATTCAAAACCTGCTTAACCATGTCCGTGAACTGCGTGAGGACAATCGCCTGCAAGCGGCGCTGACCGCCATCAATCAAGGTTTGCTAGAATTTCCTGACGATGTGGGTTTACACTCCGTGGCTCAGGAAATTCGCACCGCTTTAGCCGACCAACGCAAGCGAACCGAGGCGGATAACCACCTGCAACGCGCCCGCGAGTTCTACCAACACGGGCAATTAGCAGCCGCACTCCAAGAAGTCGAACAAGGACTGGAGTACATGCCGCGCCATGTAGAGTTGCGCCTACTGCGCGTCCGAATTACGGTAGACCAAACCGATTTAGACTGATTGATCTCTGACTATGCTGAAACTGCAAGCGCTGGATTTACAGCGTGGCGGCAAGCCGCTGTTTAAACAAACCGATCTCACCCTGCATGCCGGCCAGAAAGTCGGTTTGGTGGGTGCTAATGGCTGTGGTAAATCAACGCTGTTTAGCCTCATTCAAGGCCAGATCAGCGCCGATGCCGGGTCGCTGGATTACCCCAAGCACTGGACGATTGCCCATGTCGCCCAAGAAAGTCCGGCAGGCGCTCAAGTCGCGCTGGACTATGTGCTGGACGGTGATGCGGAGCTGCGCCGCATTGAAACCGCCTTGCATCACGCTGAGCAACAGCATCAGGGGCAGCGCATTGCTGAACTGCACGACAAGCTGGATGCCATTGAGGGCTACAGCGCCCCAGCGCGCGCTGGGCAACTGCTGGCGGGTTTAGGTTTCGAACAGACCCAGCACCAACGCCCCGTGGCGGAATTTTCCGGCGGATGGCGAGTGCGGCTGAATCTGGCTCGCGCTCTGATGTGCCGCTCGGATCTGCTGCTGCTGGACGAACCGACCAACCACCTCGATCTGGACGCGGTGATCTGGCTGGAACAGTGGCTAAAACGCTATCCCGGCACCCTGATTTTGATTTCCCATGATCGGGATTTCATCGATCAAGTGGTGGACAGCATTGCCCATATCGAACACCAGTGCATCACCCACTACAGCGGCGATTACAGTGCGTTTGAACAGCAACGCGCCCAACGCTTGGCGCAGCAACAGGCGGCTTATCAGCAGCAACAACGCGATATTGCCCATCTGCAACAGTTTGTGGACCGATTTCGCGCCAAAGCCACTAAAGCCCGCCAGGCGCAGAGTCGGCTGAAAGCCTTGGAGCGTTTGGAGCGCATCGCACCGGCGCATGTGGACTCCCCGTTCCGCTTTGCGTTTCGTGATCCGGCCAAACTGCCGCGTCCGCTGCTCACTTTATCTCAAGCCGCCGTCGGTTATCAGCAGCAGGCGCTGTTGCAAGGCATTCGTTTAAGTTTAGAACCCGGTTCACGCCTCGGTCTGCTGGGGCGTAATGGAGCGGGTAAATCGACACTGATTAAATTACTGGCCGGAGAATTGCCGCTGTTGACCGGGCAACGGGTTGAAGGCCAAGGGTTGGTACTGGGCTATTTTGCCCAACATCAACTCGAACAACTGCGTCCTGACTGGAGTCCGCTGCACCATCTGCAACAACTGGCGGCGGCAGCGGATACTAACTCGGAGCCATCCAGTGACCAGGCTCTACGGGATTATCTGGGCGGCTTTGGGTTTGCAGGCGATAAAGCGCTGGCGGCCTGCGCGCCGTTTTCCGGCGGTGAAAAAGCCCGGCTGGTGCTGGCGCTGTTGATTTGGCAGCGGCCTAATGTCTTGTTGCTGGATGAACCGACCAATCACCTGGATTTAGGGATGCGCGAAGCGCTGACCTATGCCATTCAGACCTTCACGGGTGCATTAGTGGTGGTCTCCCATGATCGCCATCTGTTACGCAGCAGTTGCGATGAGTTGGTGCTGGTGCATGATGGACGGGTGAATCCGTTTGACGGCGATTTAGACGATTACCGCCAGTGGTTAAGCCGTAGCGAGACGGGTGTTAAATCCACCAGCGCCAACCACGACCAACGCAGTGAGCAGCGCGAGCACAAGCGCCGCCAGGCCGAGCAGCGCAATGAGCTGGCGGCTAAACGCCGTCCTCTGGAGCGCGAACTGCGCCAACTGGAACGCCAGCTCGAACAACTTAGCCTCACCCGGCAGACCCTAGAACAGGCTTTGAGCGATCCCGATATTTATCAGCCTGAGCAAAAAACTCAGTTACAGGCCCTATTGCAGCAACAAGCGGCCAACCAACAGCAACTGGCTCAAGTGGAAGAA
>PWUP01000229.1 GCA_003562535.1 Gammaproteobacteria bacterium
GAGCCGAACACCACCCGGGTCTCCATTTAACCGGCAATGCCTACCGGGGGATAGCCATGAACGATTGTGTGCGCAATGGCCGGTTGACGGCAGAGAAAGCGGTTGCATGGACGCATTAAACCCCAGTTTGACTCCGGTGACGTTCAATCTCAGTATCCAAGTCGAGACGACATCAAGTACTCAGCAGTGTTCTTCCTGACTTCCTGAGGCAATCAATTTCTGTGTAGGCTCTTCTATGATACTGTCTCTGCTGGTACCATAGACTCTAAGTCATTCGGTATCCGTCTAACGCGGGCTGGGCGCTTGCCTTAATGCAATACCCAGTGCCGTATGGCCGACTCATCATCCACAACACCATAACAAGGACATTCTTATGCCTGAAAGTATTGACCCTAAGGCGATTTATAGCAGCACCCATATTGCCAATTTGCTTGGTACCACTGAACAGCATGTAGTTGAGGCGTTCCGTGCGGGGATGCTGAAGGGGCGTGCCATTGGTAACGTATGGTACTGTAGCGGAAAATCATTGTTGAACTCTTTGAGCACAGCGACGGCGATACCCTCGGCTGAACCGGTGACTCAGCAGCCACCCGATGAGCCTTCCCCTGCCCCAGCTCAGAAAGCTCCTGCACCGCCGCCCTCAGTTGCGGCAGAGACCGCACCCAGCGCCCCCCAAGATGAGTCTCTACCTACAGACACCCAGGACAAAAAACGCTACTTAGCCAAGCAAGTCGAACAGGCTATCAAAAAAACCGGTAATTATAACGCTGCGGCTGACTGGCTTAACCAACAAGGTGTACCCTCACTGAGTGGTGATCCTTGGAGCCACCGTTCAGTTGGTAATGTGCTGCGCTGGTGGAAGAAAAATAAGCGCTAGCGATTCCAACTCATTGTAATCATTCAGTCCCCTCTCCTCCATTTATGGGGGAGAGAGCTAGAGGGACTGTCTATTTAAGTTGACACTCATTTGAGGGAAGTTATGAAACTGGTCTGTCCAGCCGGCTCACTGCCAACCCTACGCGAAGCGGTTAACTGTGGTGCCGATGCGGTCTATTTAGGCTTTCGCAATGCAACCAATGCCCGCGCTTTTCCCGGTCTGAATTTTTCTGATGCTGAAATCGAACGTGGCATCCAGTACGCCCACAGTAAGGGTTGTGAAGTGTACCTCGCCCTCAACACCTATCCCACCTCAGAACGCTTGCCCCTATGGCGGTCGGCGGTTGATAAAGCGGCTGATCTCGGTGTCGATGCCTTAATTGCTGCTGAAATGGCTGTGCTCGACCATGCCACTCGCCACCAACCGCGTATGCGCCGACATCTTTCCGTACAGGGCTCAGCGACCACTCAAGCCGCGTTACGCTTTTATCGTGAGCAATTCGGCATCAGCCGAGCGGTATTGCCTCGCGTGCTGTCACTGAGCCAAGTCGAGCGACTCGCTGAGCGTACCCCAGTGCCGCTTGAGGTCTTTGCCTTTGGCAGCCTGTGTATCATGGTGGAAGGCCGCTGTCAGTTGTCCAGCCACCTCACTGGTCAAGCGCCGAATACCTATGGAGTATGCTCACCCGCCAAAGCCGTGCGTTGGGAAGAAACCGCTGCCGGGCGTGAGGTTCGCCTTAACGGTGTGCTGCTGGATCGGTTTGCCGCAGGCGAACCGGCGGGCTATCCCACCATCTGTAAAGGCCGCTATGAGGTTGCCGGGCAAATACTCCATCCCTTGGAAGAACCCACCAGCCTGAACACCATTGAGTTGTTGCCACGCTTGGCGGCCTGCGGTGTGGAAGCGGTCAAGATTGAAGGGCGGCAACGCAGCGCCGCCTATGTGGGTAAAGTCACCACCATCTGGCGACAAGCCTTAGATCGCCTGCAGGCCGCACCAGAACGCTTTAGTGTCGATCCCGCTTGGCAGGCTCAACTGGCGCCTCTGTGTGAAGGTCATCAAACGACGTTAGGGGCTTATGAACGGCAGTGGCAGTAGAAGTCTCAACCTCGTCATTCCGCCAATCCCTGGCGGAATGACGGTAGGGCGTTAGCCCGCGGTCGCACCAAACCCTAATCGGGAGTTGCAAGCTCCCATACCACCGGCACCCTTATAACCCAATCTGTCTGTCGCCGCTGACTGACGCTTCACTACCGTTCGAACCGTTCGAACCCTAGTTAGGACTATCCGTTAAACAACATAGGGTGTGGCAACGGGCATTGTTATAGAAAGAATATTAATTAAGAATGTTGTGATAACGCAACATGACTGCAGGGGATTTTTTTGCTTTGCAGCATTTTCTGCTTGATCTTATCCGCAATGCACGATACTTTTTACCACAAATTTTTCACTATTAAAGATGCAGCACTGAACGGTTAACATTTAATTTTCATGAACGCCTCCATAGTTCACATTGCGCTGGCCAGTGGGTTTATGGCTACACTGGGTATCCTATTAGCCGGTGTCTTGGCCTTCGCTAATCGGCGCCTGTATGTATTTGAAGACCCGCGTATTGATCAACTAGAAGACCTATTGCCGCGTGCCAACTGTGGTGCCTGCGGTGAGGCCGGTTGTCGTCCCTTTGCCGAGGCGTTGGTACAGGGGCGAGTAGAGCCTGCCCGCTGCACAGTCAATTCTGTAGAGATGAATCAGAGTATTGCCAATTTCCTCGGCGTGGCCTTGGGCAACCATGAACGACTGGTCGCTCGCTTGGCTTGTGCTGGGGGATCGCACGTGGCCGCAACGCGCGCCCGCTATCAGGGCTTAAAGTCCTGCCGCGCCGCCGCCCTAGTGTCTGGCGGGGGTAAAGGTTGCACTTGGGGGTGTTTAGGGCTGGGCGATTGTGAGGAGGTCTGTGATTTTGATGCCATCACCATAGATCGCTATGGTTTGCCCCAAGTGCTGACCGACAAATGCACCGCCTGTGGCGATTGCGTCGAGATCTGTCCTAAAAACTTGTTTAGCCTACAACCTGACACGCACCGTCTGTGGATTAATTGCCTGAATCAAGACCCCCAGGATGAGGCCATGGCGCATTGCCAACTGGTGTGTACCGCCTGTGGCCGCTGTGCCTTGGATGCCCCCGAAGGTTTGATTCGTATGCAAAAAAATTTAGCGGTGATTGATTACAGTAAAAATGAGCTTGCGTCCCCTGTCGCTATTCAGCGCTGTCCTACCGGAGCCATTGTCTGGCTCGATGGGCCTGCACAGCACAAAGGCGCTGGGGCGCGCAAGGTTACCCGTAAAGAACCTCTAGCAAGGATGGAACCCTTGCCGAGATTTTAGTCATACAGCAGTTCGATCTTACTGATCTATGGGAGAGTAATTGCATGATTTTCAATAAAAAAATATCATCGGGGATTAAATATCAGGGTATCCGTGCGGCTCTGGATGGTAATACGGCAGTGATCTACTGCGAACGCGAGTCTGCGGATGCTGCTGGGGCCTATCCCATTACCCCGTCCACCCAGATGGGCGAGCTGTGGGCAGAAGAGGTATCCAAAGGTCATGTCAATATCTCTGGGCGGGCATTAGTCTTTATTGAACCCGAATCTGAACATGCAGCGGCTGCCGTTACCGCCGGCTTGTCCATGACCGGGATGCGGGCGATTAATTTTTCCTCAGCCCAGGGCGTGGCCTTTATGCACGAGTCCCTGTATGCAGCCGCCGGCAAGCGCCTACCCTATATTCTCAATATGGGCTGTCGTGCCATCACCAAGGCGGCACTGAATGTCCATGCCTCACATGATGATTATCACTGCGTCGATGACACCGGCTTTTTCCAAGTCTTTGCCAAGAATGCCCAAGAAGCCGCCGATCTGAATATTATTGCCCATAAAATCGCCGAGCTGTCGTTAACCCCCGGCATTGTGGCGCAAGACGGATTCTTAACCACGCATTTAATTGAGTCGCTTAGAATCCCCGAACGGGAGCTGATGGCTGACTATCTGGGGCGTCCCGAGGACATGATTGATTGTCCTACCCCCGCACAACGGATGATTTACGGTGCGCAACGGCGTCGTATCCCGGCGATTTGGGATGTCGATAATCCGATGGTGTCGGGAGCGTCGCAAAACCAAGACGCTTATATGCAGCAAGTTGCGGCGCAACGACCGTATTTCTTTGATCATATTGCCGAGTTAACCGATCAGTGCATGGCCGAATTCGCCACACTGACCGGTCGCCGTTATGCCCAGGTGTCTGGGTATCGGGTCGAAGATGCCGAATATCTGATTCTAGGTCAGGGATCGATGGTAGCCACCGCCGAGGCCGTCGCGGATTATCTGCGTAAAACCCGTGGGATTAAGCTTGGTGTGGTGAACCTGACCATGTTCCGTCCCTTCCCTGGTGCAGCGCTGGCAGAGTTACTCAAAGGTCGCAAAGGCGTAGCCGTGTTGGAACGCACTGATCAGCCCTTGGCCGAAGATCTGCCCTTGATGCGTGAAACCCGCTCAGCCGTCGGCAAAGCGGTGGAAAATGGCCTAGCCGCCAAAGGGGTGGTCGCCCATGCAGGCTATCCCGCGTTCAACCGTAACGGCGATATTCCGCGTCTGTATTCAGGGGCCTACGGTCTAGGCTCGCGAGATCTGCAAGCCGAGGCGCTGATTGCCGCAGTGGAAAATATGCTGCCTCAAGGTCAGCAGCGCAGCTTCTTTTATTTGTCGGTTGATTTTGTCCGTGAGCAGGCGTCCAGCCCTAAGCAAGAACTGCATCAGCACGCCCTACTGGACGCCTATCCACAGGTGGCTCAATTGGCTTTGCGGGGTTCGGAAAATCCCAGCCTGATGCCCGAAGGGGCGATTGCCCTGCGCCTGCATTCCGTAGGCGGTTGGGGAGCCATGACCACCGGCAAAAACCTAGCCATGACCTTGTTTGATCTGCTGGATTACCATATCAAGGCCAATCCTAAATACGGCTCGGAGAAAAAAGGTCAGCCGACGACCTATTATCTAGTGGCCGCGCCTGAGCCGATTCGGGTGAGCTGCGAACTGAAGCAGGTGGACGTGGTGTTATCGCCCGACCCCAATGTGTTCACCCATTCTAACCCCCTAGAAGGCTTGAACCGAGGCGGGGTGTTCATCATCCAGTCATCGCTAGACTCACCACACACCGTATGGCAGAGTTTCCCGCCGGCGGCTCAGCGCTATATCCGCGACCAGGATATCCGGGTGTTTTATGTGGATGCATTTAAAATCGCCCGCGATGAAGCCTCGGAGGCCGATTTGCAGTTCCGTATGCAGGGTATTGCCTTTCAGGGAGCGTTTTTTGCCGCTTCACCGGTGATGGAACGCAAGGGATTGACCGAACAAACCTTATTCCAAGCCATTGAAGCTCAGTTGCAGGATAAGTTTGGCAGTAAAGGCGCGCAGATTGTCGAGGATAATCTGCGGGTGGTGCGGCGTGGTTTTGATGAATTGGTGGAAATCACCGATAAGACGGTGACGGACAGTACGCCAATTCGGGTGGGGCAGCCGCGTATGGCCGCGATGCCGATCATGCTGAAACGCCTGCCCCAGTCCACTCAGGCCAGCGCTGATGTGCATCGGTTTTGGGAACAGACGGGTAGTTTTTATGTATCGGGGCAGGGCAGCGATAATCTTGCCGATCCGTTTATCAGTCAGTCCTTAATTCCTGCGTCTACGGGTATTTACCGGGATATGACGCAGATTCGTTTCGATTATCCTCAGTGGCATCCGGAAAAATGTACGGCCTGTGGTGACTGCTACACCATCTGCCCTGACAGTGCCATTCCCGGCCTGGCCAATACCATCAGCGAGGTATTTGATACCGCCGTGCGGCGGATTGAAACCGGCGGACGACCGACCCGGCATTTACGCCGTGCGGTGCGTGATCTGGAAAAACGTCTGCGCCAAGGCTTAACCGTCGCCGGTGATGGCGCTA
>PWUP01000327.1 GCA_003562535.1 Gammaproteobacteria bacterium
AAAGTGGTCTATGCCTTTGTCCCGGCGATGATCAAATATTATCTGGATCAAGACCCTTTGGTTCCCAATGTGCCGACCTATCTGTGCTTCGATGAGCAGCAGCGCGAGTATGTCTTGGCTCATCTTGATGAGTTAGTCGTCAAACCCGCCAACGAATCCGGGGGCTATGGCATGCTCATCGGTCCCCACGCCAGTCGCCGCGAGCGCGAGCAGTTTGCCGCGCTGATCCGCGCTGAACCGCGTAATTATATTGCCCAGCCCACCCTGAGTTTATCTACCGTACCCACCTTATGCGGTGCCCAAGTGCAACCACGGCACGTCGATCTGCGCCCGTTTATTCTGCAAGGTGATCCACCCAGCGTGACCACCGGCGGTTTGACTCGGGTGGCGTTGCGTAAAGGATCGCTGGTGGTCAATTCATCTCAAGGTGGCGGCAGCAAGGATACCTGGATTGTCGATTTAACCGCCGCCGCCGATCCAGAAGACTACGATTCCGGTGCTTAGGGGGTAGGCCAATGTTATCTCGTGTGGCGTGTAATATTTATTGGATGGGACGACAACTGGAGCGTGCTGAGAACACCGCCCGCATGGTGAGCGTTCACGGTAATCTATTGATGGATTTACCCCGTCGTTCTACCGAGTTTGGTTGGGAGCCGCTGGTGACCATGCTTGGCAATGAGTCGCATTTCCAGCAGCGTTACCGGGTTCCCCGTGAAGCTAATGTGGTTAAATTTCTGGTCGCCGATGCCGATAATCCCGGCTCGATTCTCAATGCCCTCAGCCAGGCGCGAGAAAACCTACGCACTGCGCGCGATATTATCCCGCGAGCCGTATGGGAAGCCCTGAATGGACTGTATCTGAGCGCTACCGAGCAGGTCAGTGACGGGCTAAGCCGCCGTACCCGCCATGAGTATCTCAAGCAGATCATTCGTGGCACCCAACTGATCAGCGGCATGTTGTCAGGTACCATGAGTCACGGCACGGCTCACCATTTTCTCTGGCTGGGCGCTTTTCTGGAGCGAGCGGATATGACCACACGGATTCTTGATGTCCGTGCGGCGGGCTTGCTGCTGGAAAAACCCCAAGGTCCCGTATTATCGCCGTTAGATAATATTCAGTGGATGAGTGTGCTGAAATCCTTAACGGCGTACCAAATGTATCGTCAGCATGTGCGTCTGCGGGTACAAGGGCCGGATGTGCTGAATTTCCTGCTGCGTAATCGTGAATTTCCGCGAGCGGTGGGTTTTTGTTTATCCCGCATTGAACGCGACCTGGATCTATTGCCCGAGCGCGTGGAACCACGCCAGCAGGTGCAGCGCCTACAACAGCAATTACAGGCAGCCGATGTCAGTGTGTTGGTCGATGGCGGCTTGCACGAATTTATCGATGCCCTGCAAACGGAGCTGGCAGAATTGCACAATAGCCTAGATCGCAGTTATTTCAACCCTCAGGCGGTGGCTTCTGCGTCCGACTGAGCAAGGCTAAACTAGGCCACCGTGAGACCCATAAATCCCATTCCCAGAGCAAAAAACAGAAGTGACTCCATGAATCATGTGTTTCATCGCCATACCCGTGGCGTTTTACCCGTAGCCGTTGCGGCTGATGGGCCTTATGTCATCGACCGTGAGGGTAATCGCTATCTCGACGGTTCCGGTGGCGCGGCCGTATCGTGCTTGGGGCATAACCACCCCAAAGTGATTCAAGCGATTAAAGATCAGTTAGATCGTATCGCTTATGCCCATACCGGCTTTTTTACCTCGGAACCGGCTGAAGCGCTGGCTGATTATCTGATTGAACATGCCCCAGGCGATTTACAGCGAGTGTACTTGGTCAGCGGCGGCTCAGAAGCGATGGAAGCCTGCTTGAAGCTGGCGCGCCAGTATTGCTACGAACAAAGTCAGCCGCAGCGCCGCCATATCATCGCTCGTCGGCAAAGCTATCACGGCAACACCCTGGGGGTACTGGCAGCGGGGGGCAATCTCTGGCGACGTAGCCCATTCGAGCCGCTGCTGATTGAAACCCATCATATTGATGCCTGCTATGCTTATCGGGGTCAGCGAGCAGGGGAAAGTCTAGAAGACTACGGTCGCCGCGCCGCTGATGAACTGGAAGCCAAGATTCTGGAACTCGGTGAGGACAGCGTACTGGCGTTTCTGGCCGAGCCGGTGGTTGGCGCGACGGCGGGTGCGATTCCCGCAGTGCCCGGTTATTTCCAACGGATTCGCCAAATCTGTGACCGTTACGGTGTGCTGCTGATTCTCGATGAAGTGATGTGTGGCATGGGGCGCACGGGTACGCTTTACGCCTGTGAACAAGACGGCATCGCCCCTGATCTCATGGCCATTGCCAAGGGACTCGGTGCGGGCTATCAACCGATTGGCGCGATGTTAGTGTCCCAGCGGATTTATGACGCCGTGGCTCAAGGCAGTGGGTTTTTCCAACACGGGCACACTTATATGGGACATCCTACCGCTTGCGCAGCGGCACTGGCCGTACAACAGGTGATTGCTGAGGACGATTTGCTCAATAATGTGCGACTACGCGGCCAGCAACTGCGCGACTTGCTCCACCAGCGGTTTGAGCGTAATCCCTATATTGGTGATATTCGTGGCCGAGGTTTGTTTTTAGGCATTGAACTGGTGGCGGATCGAGCATCGAAACAGCCTTTAGATCCCGCCTTACAGATTCATACCCTGATTAAACAGGCCGCCATGCAGCGCGGGCTGATGTGCTATCCCATGGGGGGGACAATTGACGGCCAGCGTGGCAATCATATTCTGCTCGCCCCGCCGTTTATTCTGAACGCCGCGCAGATTGAAGAACTGGTTGAGAAGCTGGGCAGCGCGGTGGATGCGGCGTTGCAGATGGCTTTGCGGGTATATAATCACACGGAACGGAACACTATGGAGGCATCAAGATAATGAATATTATCCAAAAACCATCCGCACATGGTGGGGGGGCACAAACGCCTAATCGCATCATCGTGCATGCTATGGGCAATCAAATCGATTATCAAGGAAATCGCTGGGATGCCGCTGAATTTTTGCAAAAAATAGGTTTGTCCGCACACGCGCTGATCGCTCATGACGGTACGATCATCCGCTGTCGTGACGATAACCGCATGGCATGGCACGCCAAAGGGCATAATCAAAATACGCTGGGGGTTGAGGTGTTGGTGGAGAATGCTCACAACCTCAATGAGCTGTACGAGTGCATGGAAGCCCACAACTGGCCTTCCAGCAGGCAACTGTGGTCTTTGATCAGTCTGGTGATAAGCTGGTGTGAGCAGCATGATATTGAGAAAATTCAGCGCCATTCCGATATTGACTCACCCCGCAAACGCGATCCAGGCAACGGGTTCCCTTGGGAAGGGTTTGTGCGCTATACGAATTTCATTCTGCAACTCAAAGGAATTAACGCTCTGAAAACGTCGTAGCCTCACTGACTCGGCCATTGTGAACCGAATGGTTCACTTTGGCTAGCTCGTCGGCTACGGATGCGTTGTTTATGGTCGCTTATTACCGGATAACCAGCGCCGCCCTTTGGCAAGCCAACGACCTCCCCACTGGCGGCCAAGCTGCCCCAGCACCCGACTGGCCTGTCCGGCCTGTTGCAGGGTTTTGCGCCACTGTGCCGCGCGTTGTTGATCCTGCAGCCAACGTAAATAACGCGCCCGCTCTGCATCGTTGCTCAGGCTGGCATGAATCCTCGGCAGCAATTCTTGGTCGATATTGTAAACCCGTCCGGCATCACTGCGCACGGGAATAATCTGTGCGGTATCCACGCCCAACTGTGTGGCTACCGCAGCCATCGCCTCGCGGATGCTGTGGGCTTTGGCCGAATCGGTCGCATCCAGATCATAAGGCGGTGACCATTCCCGAGGTGGTGCCAGGCGATCGATAAAATTCAGTACCACAATCAGCGCCGGTGGACTGCGCTCAGGGTTGACTTGATACAAAGCCCGCAAATGGTTCAGAACCTGATGGTCAGCCGCCCGCCCCGCATGGTGAGCGGCACACACCAACAGAATTAAATCCGCCTGCAGTAACTCCCGATCCAAGGCAGACCACGTCTCGGTCATTACTTGGGCGCTGTAGCCTGGGCTATCGAACACCCAAATAGGCGGGGCCTCGGGCTGCTGCAAGGGGTAAGCGGTGAACTGCTCGGTTGTCACCACCGCATCGGCATGGGCTTGGGGGGTTCCCAGAAGTGCGTTAACAACGCTGGATTTACCACTGCCGGTTTGACCCAGCACTAACAAACGAAATGGCTCATCAATAGCCGGTTTGGGAGAAGCAGGCGTTGCGGGTGTGCGGTCGGTCGTCGTCGGTGTCGGTTCGTCCAGCAATAATTGACCACTGTAGAGATCAATGGCATGACGCCCCGTGCCTTTGACAAATTCTTGCAGTAACCACACGATCAGCTCATTACGGCTTTGCTCCAGCAAGCGCCCCTGGATTTTAGAGCGGGCTTCGGAGACCACAGCGGCGGCGGGATTAATGAATAACCGCGCCATCCGCCATAAATCATAGGCTTGGGTCAGTTTCATCAAGCCCGGAATGCGCCGCCATTGAGCCAAGGTCACGCGATGGCTGAGCGGCACATAATCGGTTAGCAGGCGTAAATCACGACAGACCCGTTCGGTGGTCAGCAGCACTTGGGGTAAGGGCACTTCCAGCTCGGGTTGCTGCGCTTCGGGGTGATAATGACGGGCGACTGAGCGGATAGTGGTTAAACCTAAATCGAGCACCCGATGCGATAGACTGGAGTCCAGTGGATAGTCTTCTAGGGTAATCGCCGCCGCTTGTTGTTCCACGCTTTTCCAAGCAGCCTGCCCCCGTTCCGGCCAATAGCGATCGGCTGTGATGCCGGGTTTTTCAACGGTCGGGTCGCTACCTGCAAACCGCTGTAGCACCCAACTGAGGGCGGTGATACTGATAGCGGAGAGCACCCACCATAACAGTGCATTCTGTTGCCACAGCCACAGCAGCCCCAGCGGCATCAACACCAATGTCGGCAAGGCGGATACCACCAACAATAGGGTACCGCGTCGTGTTGGCCGCAACGTCATCATGAGGCTCGTCCGAGGTGATGGCGCAAGCGCTCGCGCCCGTGGGTCAATTCACGAGCGTAAAGCCGCCGGATAGCGGCAGCGTCGGGACTCGCCCCTTGGCGTAAAGTGCCAAAATAATAACTTAATGCCTTGCCCAAGGCATAGGTACTGGCTCCAGTCGTCACAGCAGCTAACAGCGGACCGTACACAGGGACAAATTTGATCAACTGCCGTCCGCCTAAGCGAGCGAGAAAACCGGCACCTAGGGCGGTGCCGATCTCCGTCCAATTCCGTGTATCCAGTGGCTGGCCGTAGAGCCGTGCCAGCGCGTGACAAAGCCGCGCTTGTACACTGATGACTAAAGGTAAGGCCACGCCCGGAACCGGCAGCAAATCCAGACTGCCCGCCGCCAAAGCATGGGTAATAATGGCCGGTTCAGCGTGGCGGGCATAGACATCATCCAGTTGATTGATTTGCGTCAGCAGGGGGCGATAGCCTTGGGGCAATAACTGCTCTAGCGCTGTCCACAAGGCATCTACCCCATAATCGACCGGCTGGTAGCCGTCTTCAGGACGGGTAAAATCCACCGCTACATAGTGATCACAGTGCAGCGCTTGGCGTTGGGCCTGTAAGGCCCGAGCCAAATCGGTCGGTATTGAATGCGGCCAGGGCGATTGATCGTAGGGATAAGGCTCAATATGCTCAAACTCTCCGTCTGGATAGCCTTGATGCAGTGTGGTTTGCACCCCAAGGCTGGGAGCATTGACGCCCGCCTGTTTGACTTGAGTTAAGGCGCTGCGCACTGAACCTTGATCAGCGTCCATGGCCGCCATAACCGGCATGATGATTTGACTGCTGCGACTGAACTGGGCGATGTCCTCGGTTGCACAGTAATCCACCTCGCCCAGACCTCGGGTGTCCAAAAATCGCAATAAGGGTAAGGTGGCATCTGGAAACTCATAAATGCGTGAGTGACGAGTGCAGGGGCGGAAGCGATCACCGATTTCGGCATCATCCCGTCCGGTCAGGGTACGGATGATCGACGTTTTGCCCGCTTGGGTTTTGCCCAGCAGCCAAATCAGGGGCACAGGCCGAGGTTCGGCCACTTGATTCATGCGCTGCAGCAACTCCTCGTCGCTGATTTGCGGGCGCAACACCGCCGCACTCAAGCGATTCCAGCGGGCGCGCAGTTCAGACATGGCCTTTAGCGCCCAGAGCCATCGGCAGCGGTGAATAACTGCTCAGCACGCTGGGGCAAATCAGCGATAATCGCCTGTTGTTGCGCTGCACTGAGTTCATTCCAAGCGCTGATTTCTTCCAAGCTGCGTAAGCAGCCTTCACACCAACCATTGGAGGGATTAATAGTGCAGACTTGGATACAGGGAGACGCAGGATGATGATCACTCATTCGTTCACCCAGTCCGGCTTACGTTTGCTCAAAAACGCATCCAGCCCCTCTTGGGCTTCATCACTGATACGGATTTCGACAATGCGCCGCACACAGTCAGCCCGCACATCCGCCCCTAAGGGTTGGCTGACAATGGTGCGAATCAGTTCCTTACTGGCGGCTAAAGCATAGGGGCCATTAGCCATGATTTGGCGGGTCAAACGGCCAATCCATTCATCCAATGTTTCATCCCCCACCACTTTATGCACTAAACCAATACGCAAGGCTTCGCGGGCATCAAAGCGTTCAGCGCTCAGCATATAGCGGCGCGTCTGCCGAGCACCCATTGCGGCAATCACATACGGGCTGATTACCGCCGGAATCAGTCCCAGTTTGACCTCAGTCAGGGCAAACGAGGCGTGTTCGTTGGCGACAGCAATATCGCAGCAGGCGATTAAGCCAATGCCCGCGCCAAAAACCGATCCTTGCACACGGGCAATGGTCGGTTTACTGCATTCATGCACTGTGCGCAACAACTCGGTCAGCGCTTCGGCATCGGCAATATGCTGGCTTTCATCGTAGTCCGCCATGCGCTTCATCCAGCCCAGATCCGAGCCGACTGAAAAGCTCTTACCTTGGGCGGCCAGTACGATACAACGCACATCGACGTTCTCTTCTAATTGCTGGAATGCACTGGTCAGCGCAGCCACCAGCAGTTCGTCAAAGGCATTATGCGCATGAGGACGATTCAGTGTGAGGGTAGCAACCCCTTGGCTGCTGATGTCTATCAGGACGTTCGGCTCTGTCATGGGTCAAACTCGGACTCTCAAAAAGGTATCATTATAGGCTGTGATTATTGTTGGGCAGTGTACTCAGCGATTCAATTTTGTCTATCATTAACTGGATTCATTTGCAGTGCGTTTATGTTGCGTTGCAACATAAACTAATGTTAGTATTAAATGGTTAATATCAATCGTGGCATGGGTAGAGAAAAAGTATGGCACAGTCAAAAGAAATACAGTCGAGCATCCCTGATCCGGCCGAGGTTGCCAGTTTGCTTGCAGACATCACAGCGAGCAGCGAACGGTTGCTATCGCATACCATTAGCAAGACCGCTGAGGGCAAACCGACCGCAATGCGGGATGAGTTAGGGCTGGGGCAGGCATTTTCTAATGCCAAGCTGAGCCTGTTGTTTGACCCTATGCATCTGGCGGAGCAACAGATGCAATTTATCCGTGATAGCACCCAATTATGGCAAAGCACCTGGCTGAATATGCTAGGGTATAAAACCGATCCGGTCATCACCCCAGCCAAAACCGATGGGCGGTTCCGTGATGAACTGTGGCAAGAGCATCCCACTTATGTGTTCATCAAGCAAGCCTATCTGATTGCCGCTCGCAGCCTGTATAACACCATTACCGGCAGCAAGGGGCTGGATGATCACTCAGCCGGCAAGGTCGATTTTTTCACCCGGCAAATTATCGATGCCTTAGCACCGACCAATTTCTGGATGACCAATCCCACGGCTCAGCGTGAGTTTATCGAAACCGGTGGCTTGAGTGTACTCAAAGGCTTGCGCAATTTGCTCCAAGACATGGAGCGCGGTAAGGGCAAGCTTAAAGTGCGGATGACGGACACAGAAGCGTTTGAACTCGGTAAAAACATTGCGGTTACCCCTGGAAAAGTCATCTATCAAAACGAGATGATGCAACTGATCCAATACACGCCGACTACCGAGACGGTTTATAAGCGTCCGTTATTGATTGTCCCTCCGTGGATCAATAAATTTTATATCCTCGATTTGCGTCCCAAGAACTCGTTTATCCGCTGGGCGGTTGAGCAGGGTCACACCGTATTTGTGATTTCCTGGATCAATCCAGATTCCAGTTATGCGGATAAAAGTTTTGAGGATTATCTGACCGCCGGGGTCATGACGGCGGTGGATTGCATCGAAAAAGCTACCGGCGAGAAAGCGGTTAATTCAGTGGGCTACTGCTTAGGCGGTACATTACTCGGTACCTCGCTGGCCTATATGGCCACTAAGCGCAACAGCCGAATCAAAAGCGCGACGTTCTTTACCACCTTGCTGGATTTCAGCATCCCCGGAGAGCTGGGTATTTTCATCGACGATTGGCAGCTTGAATCCTTAGAAAAGCGCATGGAACAGGGCTATCTGGACGGTGCCGAGATGTCGGGTACCTTTAATATGCTGCGTGCCAATGATTTGATCTGGTCATTCGCCATCAACAACTACCTGTTAGGCAAAGAGCCGTTTCCTTTCGATCTGTTGTACTGGAACTCCGATTCAACGCGCATGCCTGCGGAAATGCACCGCTCCTATTTGCGCAATATGTACCAGCATAATCGTTTGCGGGAACCGGGCGGCATCACCTTGAACGGCAGCAAGATTAATCTCTCACGGGTGCGGGTTCCAACCTATTTCCTCTCCACCCGCGAAGACCATATCGCGCCGTGGAAGGGCACGTATCTCGGCACGCATTTATTCCAAGGTGATAACCAATTCGTACTGTCGGGTTCCGGGCATATTGCTGGGGTGATCAATCCACCGGATCCGAACAAACTCAAATACGGTTATTGGACCAATCCGCAGTTGCCGGAAAATCCCGATGAATGGCTGGAAGGTGCTGAGCGCCATGAGGGGTCATGGTGGCCGCACTGGCAACAGTGGGTGAGCAGTTTTGACGCCACCCAAGTGCCGGCGCGTCAGCCCGGTGACGGCGCTTTGGAGGTGATCGAAGACGCGCCTGGCAGCTACGTTAAAGTGCGCATTGTTTGAGGTCAACAGTATGGCTTTGCCAAAATTACCGGTTCACTGGTTGCCGCCACCCGATGTGGTGGCCGCCCCACTGCGCTATATGCCTCAGCCACTGCAGCATGCGGTACTGGAGCGCAGTATCAATTGGGCGCTGGCCAATGTCTTGCACGATGAAGGCTTTCAGTGTTTGCAAGACCGCTACCTCGCTCTTGAAATCACCGATATGCAACTGCGTTGGGTGTTTACGCTCCGCTCTGGGCGTTTGGCCTTATGCGCTCATCCGCCGCGTATTGACGCCACCATCAGCGGTGATGCCGCTGAACTGATGCTGTTAGTCGGGCGCAAGGAAGATCCCGATACCCTGTTTTTTCAACGGCGTTTGATGATGCAGGGCGATACTGAACTGGGCTTATTAGTACGCAATCTGCTGGATCGCCTCGATTGGGAGGACTTGCCCCGTGGTGTTCCCGTCGTGCTGGAACACATGGGCGAATTAGCCCAGCAGTTGCGGGCGGCCTAGCGAGCTAGCTGAGCAGAATAAATAGGGCGTAAGCGTTCAGCCCCCCATTTTTTAATGGGGGGCTGAACGTAGGGTAACAATAACAATGAACTCACGCGCCAAGGCTTGCGTTTTTTTCGTGCTCGCATTCCCAGTGCTCGGAGCATAACCTCCAAAGCGCGTTGACCAAACGCCTGAGCTTGGCGCTCCATACTCTCGACCAATCCTCGGGCTTTACGATAAAGATGAGTGAGCCAAGCAGTAATCGTTCAGTCCCCTCATGCCTATGGGGGTAAACAGCTCAAACGCTATACTCAGTGCGTTTGGCTTTCCCTAAAATTTAACAAGAGCATTTCTACATGGGCAATACAAGCAACGATGACTCTGATGATTTTTGGGATGATGAAGATGAGGATACGCAAGCCGGTAAATATTTGATATTCAGACTCAATAATGAAGATTACGGTGTCTTTGTCGGTTTTGTGACCCAAATTATCGGAATGCAGCCGATTACACAGGTGCCGGATATGCCACCCTTTATTAAGGGCGTCATTAACCTGCGTGGACGGGTTATTCCCATTGTGGATGTCCGCGCTCGGTTTGGGCTGCCTGAAATCGCCTACGAAGAACGCACCTGCATTATCGTCGTGACTATAGAAGACGTACCGGTTGGCTTGGTCGTCGATGCCGTTGAGGGTATGGTGAATATCCCGGACAGCGAGATCGAGCCGCCACCAAAAACCCGCCAAGAGGGCAGTAGCCGCTTTTTACAGGGCTTGGGCAAGGCTAATAATGATTCAGTGAAAATTTTAATCAATGTGGAACGACTATTATACGACGAAGAATTGGAGCAACTGGTCGAGTCAACGGCGGTGACGGAATAATTCCTTGTTTAAATAAAACTATTCGGTTTATGCCCCAATATAGGAGCAGGGTTGCATGGCATTCAAACTCAAATTAGGCCACAAACTGTTGATGGCGTTCTTATGTGTAGGGATCATTCCGTTGGTGATTGTTGCGACCATTGCGCTGGTGCAATCCAGCCGCGCTCTGGAAAAGACCGTCTACGAGCAGCTCACAGTGACGGCCGAGGTGGCCAAGAATCAGTTGGAGGCGGCCTTTGGTGACATCAACGATGATATCCGCATCGTGACGCAAACCCTGCGTTATCTACGCGATGAAGGTCTTGAGGATGTGGGTGCCGATGCCGACGTAAATCAACTGCCGGCAGAGCGCTACGGCTCCCTGTGGCGATATATGGCCACAGAGCTGCATTATGCAGATCTGTATCTGATACAACCCGATGGTGAGGTGATCTTCAGCTTGAGCCGCGAGGCGGATTACCAGACCAACCTGTTGACTGGGGCCTTTCGTGACACTCATCTAGGGCGTCTGGTGCGGCGCACCCTGGATAGCCGCAGCTATGAGATTTCTGACCTGATGACCTATCCACCAGCGGATAGTGCTCCCGTATTGTTTGCCGCCAACCCCTTAATAGTCGATGATCAAGTGGTTTTGCTCATCGTTTTGCAGATACCTGTGGATTGGTTTAACGAAATCACTCAGGTGGAATTTGGCGATACCGGTGAGGCTTTCCTCGTGGGGTCGGATCTGCGACGGCGTTCGGATTCCATCCGTGATCCGATTTCCGGCACGGTGCAGGCATCGTTTGCAGACCTGAATAACGGCACTATGGACACTCAGCCGGTGCGAGCGGCGTTGGCTGGACGTAGCGGGATCGGCCTGTATGATGACACTATGGGCGAGGCACAGTTAACCGCCTATACCCCGGTGCGTTTTGGTCCGCATACTTGGGCGTTATTGGTCGAGATCGACAACGACGAGGCTATGGCCGTGGTACACAACTTATCTCGGTTTATCCTGTTAATCGTGCTCTTGAGCTTAGTGGTGATTGTGGTAGTGGCGCTGCTGATCACCCGTTCCATCATCAAACCGATCCAGCAAGCCATGCTGATGCTACAAGACATGGGGCGTGGCCGTCTGGAGCGGCGTTTGAACATGGGGCGTGGCGACGAGATCGGTGATATGGCGCGGACTATGGATGGTTTTGCCGATAATCTGCAACATCAGGTCGTCCAGTCCTTAGTGAGCCTGTCCAAAGGTGATCTGAGCTTTGAACCTAAGCCCTACGATGATCAAGACACCATTGGTACGGCCTTAGCCAAGACCAATGCCGATCTAAACCGCATTGTTGAAGAGATCATCACTGTCAGCGAGCAGATCGCCTCTGGCGCGAATCAGGTCTCCAGTTCCAGCCAGTCTCTGTCGCAAGGCGCCACCGAGTCAGCGGCTTCCCTAGAACAAATCAGCAGTTCGATTGCCGAGATTGCCTCGCAAACCAAGGTCAATGCCGAGAATTCGACTCAAGCCAATCAATTAACCACTCAGGCACGGCGTTCGGCGGAGGTCGGCAATCAGCAGATGGAGCAGATGCTGGCGGCGATGCAAGAAATTAAGCACGCTGGGCAAAGTATCTCCAAGATCATCAAAGTCATCGATGAAATTGCCTTTCAGACTAATCTGCTAGCACTCAATGCCGGGGTGGAGGCCGTGCGCGCCGGGCGGCATGGTAAGGGCTTTGCTGTGGTCGCTGAAGAGGTGCGTAATATGGCAGTGCGTAGTGCCAAGGCCGCCAAGGAGACGGCTGAGCTGATTGAGGGTTCGGTACTCAAGACCGAATCTGGGGCTGCTATTGCTGCAGACACCGCACAATCTCTCAAGGAAATCGTTACATCGGTGAGCCAAGCCAGTGAGCTGGTGGCGGAAATTGCCGAAGCGTCTAATGAGCAGGCACAGGGGGTCGCCCAGATCAATGAGGGTTTGCGGCAAATTGATCAGGTGACGCAAACCAACGCGGCCAATGCTGAGGAAGGCGCGGCTGCGGCAGAAGAGTTGTCCAGCCAATCCGAGCAACTGCGTGATCTTATGGCCACCTTTACGCTCAAGGGGCAGGAAAGCCAAACCCAATGGATCGCCTCGCAACAGGCTCAGGGGCGCGGATCTAAGCCGCGACGCTCAGGGCGGTCTGAGTATGAGGATGAAGGCTGGTGGGATGACAAAGCCGCTCGTCCATCGGGAAAATTACCGCCTTCTCGTAAAATGATTGCCTTGGATGATCGCGAGTTCAGCCGCTACTAAGCCCCCCATCAGCCGGTATGTTCAGTCTGATGCCTGTGTACGTTTACCTTATGCGTACACAGGCCAGAGTGGCGTTCTAGGCTGGAGTGGCCTGCTGCCCACTATGGTGATCACTGACCCAGAGTTCCAGTGGCTGAGACACTGGGTACGCGAGCAGCTTGGCATCCATTTGTCCGAGCAGAAACGCGAGTTAGTGGTCGGACGCTTGCAGGCTTTATTACGCGAACAGGGGTTCGCTTCATTCCATGCGTATTGTCACGCTTTGCAGCAGGATACCAGCGGTCACGCCCTCAATGAGCTGGTTAACCGCATCACCACCAACTACACCTATTTTTACCGAGAACCCGCGCATTTTGAATTTCTATGGCGTGAGGTCTTCCCGCCGCTGACTCGAATATTGCGCCAGCAAAATAACCGAGATCTGCGCCTCTGGAGTGCGGGTTGTTCCACCGGCGAAGAAGCTTATCTGCTGGCCATGCTGCAAATGGATTATTTGGGGGCAGAGTATCCGCAGTGGCGTGCTGGGGTATTAGCCACTGATATTTCACAACCGGTGTTGGAGTGGGCAAAAGCGGGGATCTATTCTGCTGAACACTTAGAGCGACTGCCAGACGGGTTACGGCGTAAGTATTTTCAGCCCCAGCCAGACTGTCAGACGTTCCGGGTGCATCCCAGTGTGCGTGATCAAGTGGTGTTCCGGCGTTTGAATCTGATGAATCCACGTTTTCCCTTTCGCAAGCCTTTTCAGGTGATTTTTTGTCGCAATGTGATGATTTATTTTGATGAGGCGACTCGGCGCGGGTTACTCAGCCGCTTGCATCAGTGCCTAGAACCTGGGGGATATTTGTTTATTGGGCATGCGGAAAGCCTAGGACGCCAGCGGGACGATTTTGAGTACATCCTGCCGGCGGTTTACCGCCGACGGTAAGGATTAACCGACTATGGTTATGGTAAGGCAAAAACGGCAAATTCGGGTCTTGATTGTGGATTCTTCGCCACGGGTGCGCAAGCTGCTGGCGGCGGGTCTGGCCGCAGATCCCGGCATTCAGGTAGTGGGTACGGCGCCGGATCCGTATATCGCGCGTGACCGCATTATCGAATGGGAGCCGGATGTCCTGACGCTGGATGTCGATTTGCCGCGTATGAACGGTGTGGAGTTTTTGCGGCGCTTAATGCCGCAATATCCCCTGCCGGTGATTATGGTCAGTACCCAGACGCTCAAGGGCAAGCAGGTTACGCTGGAGGCTCTGGAAGCGGGGGCGGTGGATTTTATTGCTAAACCGTCCCAGAATCTCAGTCCGGGTCAGGATCTAGATCAAATGATCATGGAATTGCGCACTAAAATTAAGATCGCCTCCACGGCCAATGTGACGCATTGGCAGCAACAGAACCCGTCCAAGGTAGGCAGGGGAACGGTCTCCATGCCGCCGTGTGCTCAAACCTTATCGGTCTCGCAGACGGTTGAGCGCATTATTGCTATTGGTGCCTCAACTGGGGGTACCGATGCCTTGGCACAGATCGCCCCGCTGTTCCCGGCTCATACCCCTGGCATTATAGTGGTGCAACACATGCCCGCCGGATTCACCCGTATTTTTGCCGAGCGCTTGAATGCGATTTCGGTCTTGGACGTTAAAGAGGCGGAATCGGGGGATCGGGTCTTGCCAGGGCGGATGTTGATTGCGCCGGGAGAGCGTCATATGCGCTTGCGCCGTGGGCATCACGGTTTTGAGGTGGACTGTCGCCACGGCGCCAAGGTCTCCGGGCATTGCCCCTCGGTGGATGTGCTGATGCATTCTGTGGCTCAGCATGCGGGGCGTCATGCCATTGGTATCATGTTAACCGGTATGGGGCGCGATGGTGCTGAGGGTATGCGAGCGATGCGTGACGCTGGAGCGCGCAATCTCGCCCAAGATGAACGCAGTTCAGTGGTATTTGGCATGCCTAAGGAGGCTTATGCCAATGGCGGGGCGGAACGTCTAGTTCCGCTGGAGCATATTGTCGATACAGTCTGGGCCTGGCTGCATTAAGGAATCATCTATTATGAGTGCTACAACGACCTTGGATCCTGAATTCCTCGAAGTGTTTGTCCAAGAATCCACTGATCTGCTGGATACGCTGGAGCCGGTGATCGTCGGATTTGGCAATCTGACTCAAGAAGGCCCGGTTTTAGCCAGCGCCGAGGCTTTAGCGCAAGGCATCCAAGAAAGTTTCCGCCTATTTCACACCATCAAGGGCAATGCCACCTATTTGGAGCTGACACATTTAGCAACGACGGCCCATGCGGCTGAGGATTTGCTGGCGCAGATTCGTGCTCAGACTCGACCCTTGAGCGCCGAAGATGTCGATCTGTTGTGTAAGACCTGTGATTTTATGCGCACCGGCCTAGAGCAGGTGGTAGAGCATCAGCATGATCATCATTTGGCCGCAGAGTCGGCGGTTTTGGTGGACGCCTTTCGCGCCTTGCTGACACCGCCGGCCGCAGTGGAGGCCGAACCGCCCCCTGAACTTGAACCGGCACTCGCCGCTGAACCTACGCAGGAGGCGGCTACACCCACTGCCCATCCATCATCCAGTCCTAAGCGCCATGATTTGCGGGTCGATTTAGAAAAAATTGATACGTTCACTAACCTGATTGGTGAGCTGGTGATTGTCAAAAATATGCTGGTGCAATCCCCCGATCTGGAGGGGCTGGAACTAGAGCATTTCCCCAAGGCCGCTCAAGAAATGGGCAAGATTGTGCGTGAACTGCAAGATATTGCGCTGGCCATTCGCATGATTCCGGTATCAGGGCTGTTCAATCGCATGAATCGGGTTGTGCGGGATTTGAGTCGTCAGTTCAGTAAGCCGGTGCAATGGATAACCGAGGGGGACGAAACCGAAATGGATAAAAGCATGGTTGAGAAAATCAGCGATCCCTTGGTGCATTTAATCCGTAATGCTATGGATCATGGGCTAGAGTCGCCGGAGGAACGCCTAGCCCAAGGTAAACCCAAACAGGGGACGCTTAAACTGAGCGCTCGGCATGAAGAAGGGCAGATTTTAGTGCGGTTAGAGGATGATGGTCTGGGGCTTAACCGCGACAAAATTGTGCGCAAAGCACTGGAGCGCGAATTAATCACAGAAGAGGAGGCCGCCGAACTGACCGACCGTGAAGTAGCGGCCTTGATCTTTCTGCCGGGGTTTTCTACGGCGGATAAGGTCACGGGTGTGTCGGGGCGCGGGGTGGGCATGGATGTGGTCAAGCAAAACCTGTCCAGTATCAGCGGACGGATTATTGTAGACAGTGTCCCTGGGCAGGGGACGTGCATCAATCTGTATATCCCCCTGACGCTCGCGATTATTGATGGCATGATTGTGCGCGTGGGACGTAGCCGCTTTATCCTGCCGGTGCATACGATCCGTGAATCGTTTCGACCGAGCCGTGGCGCTATTACCGTTACCCCGGATGGTCAAGAAACGGTGAAACTGCGCCATCGGCTGTTTCCCGTTTTGCGCTTGCACACGCTGCAGGGTATTGCCCCAGATCACACCGCATTGGAACAGGGTATTCTCATTTTGCTGGACAGTGCGGGGCAGCAAACCTGTCTGTTTGTCGATGAAATTCTCGGTCAGCAGCAAACGGTGATCAAACCATTGTCCCATTATCTTACCCAGGTCGGGCAGATGAACTATGTCTCTGGCTGCACCATTATGAGCAATGGCGAGGTGAGCCTGATCCTCGACTCGAATGGTTTGCTCGCACTGTGATGATCCGCCATCCGTCCTCACCGCCGGCATTACCCAACGACCCGAACAAGCCATTGGTATTGCACAGTCTGAATACAGTGCTTGGTATTGGTGAATGGGCGGTGTCTAATCGTCCGGATGAGGTGTTGCAAACTTTTGCCTTGGGTTCCTGTGTGGCGGTGATTTTTCTACACTATCCCAGCCGTGCGGTGGGGATGGTGCATATCTCCTTGCCGGATTCCCGCATTAACCCCGCATTAGCCGAGGAGCGCCCGGGTTATTTTGCCGATACCGGCATAAGTATTGTCCTAGAAGCCTTTCAGCAGTTATTGGGGTATGGGCGGGATCTGAAAAAGGGTATGGTGGTTAAAATGGCGGGCGGGGCGAGTGTCATGGATGCTCAGCACACGTTTAAAATTGGGCTGCGTAATAGCTTGGCCGCTCGTCAGATCTTGCAGGAGCGGGGTTTGGAACCGGTCGCTGCTGATGTAGGCGGGGATTTCAGTCGTACCGTCACCGTATCTCTGAAAACGGGGCAGGTACAGATCAGCCGTTTAGGTTATCCGCGTGTTTTGTTATAGATAGCTGTCGCTACATGTTGGCGGATAGCCTTGGGCTGTATTATAGGATCGGTATAATGCATAGACAATCTGATAACTCATAATTTGGGGGCTAAACTGATGAGCAAGACGATTTTGATCACTGATGACTCGACGATGTCTCGATTGACGGTGAAAAAAAACCTGCCAGTGGATTGGGCTACGACAATTTATGAGGCTAAAAATGGTATTGAAGCCATGGAAAAGCTTGAAAATCATGCTATTGATGTCTTGTTCTTGGATTTGACCATGCCGGAGATGGACGGTTTTGATGTCTTAGCACGCTTAGCGGATCCAGCCTCTACCATAGCCAAACCCGCGATTTTGGTACTGTCTGCTGATATTCAACCCGAATCGATGCAGATCTGTAAAGACCGAGGTGCCTTGGATTTTATCAGCAAGCCCATTAAGGCGGAGGTGTTGGCCGAAGTCTTGCGCAGGCAGGGTTTATTATCGTGAGCCTGACCACCGTAATCACCGAAGAGGAGCTGGATGCCCTGAAAGAACTGACCAATATCGGTATGGGGCGGGCGGCAGCCTTACTGGCGGAGATACTGGAGCAGCGGGTCATCCTCAAGGTGCCTAATGTCCAGGTGGTGGATGCTGCGGGTTTGCAACAGCAGCTTGTAGAACGTGACAGCCTCGGTATGACTCGACATGGTTTTCGCGGTGGGGGCATGAGTGGTGAAGCCTTGATGGTGTTCATCCGCGATAGCTATAAGAATTTGCAAGCCGTTTATGGTTATCCCCCCGCGATGCCCTTGCCGCTGGCACAACAGCGGGAGTTGTTATTGGAGATTGCATCCAATCTTTGTGCCGCCTGTTTATCAGGGATTGGCGAGCAGTTTGATGTTGAATTTATTTTTTCACCCCCTCGGCTGTTATGCCTGGATAAGTGGACGAGTGTGTATGAGCACGTCTTTGCCGACCGCGACTTAGTTTGGCAACACAGCCTGTTGATTGATGTGCATTTCCAGCTTGAGCGGGATGATTTTAATGCCTGTTTGTACCTATTTATCCCTGATGCGACGTTGCCCAAGGTCAAAGAACGCATTGCTGTGATTCTGGAGGATCTCTAAATGGATGACGACAACCTGAATCCAACTCCCACTTATGCCATTCCTGAATTACCGCGCTTGGTGCGCGATATGACGGCGATTGGCTTAGTAGCGGTGGACAAGCGGATGAATATCCTGATCTGGAACCGCTTTATGGAGATCAATAGTCAGCAGGATGCTGAGAGCGTAGTAGGGCGTAATCTGTTTGAATGCTTTCCCGATCTACCTAAGGCATGGTTGGAAAAAAAACTCAAAACCATCATGATTTTGAAAAACACCGCTTTCAGTTCTTGGCAACAACGCCCCTATGTGTTCCCGTTTACCTATACCGGCACGGTGACCAATGATTTGGAATGGATGTACCAAGATTGCTCTTTTTGGGCGCTACGGGATGAAACGGGAGCAGTGCAGGGGGCGTGTATATCAATTCAAGATGTTAGCGAAACGGCGATGGCGCAGAAGATGCTGGAAGCCGCAGTTGAGCAAAACCTCAGCCTAGAAGAAACCAGCCAGCGCGACGCCTTAACCGGGCTGTTCAACCGCCGCTATTTTGACGAACACATTCGCTTAGAAATGCACCGTGCGCAGCATTATCACTGGCCTTTTTGCCTAGCGATGCTAGACATTGATTTTTTCAAAAAAGTCAATGATACCTACGGCCACGATGCGGGTGATGAAGTGCTGAAATCGGTGGCTCAAACGCTGTTAAAGCAGATTCGTAATTCTGACATTTTATGTCGGTTTGGTGGTGAAGAGTTTGTGCTGTTATTGACCAAAATGGACATCAAAGACGGCACCGAAGTCTGTGAACGTATTGTGACCGAAATTCGGAATACCCCGGTTGAGATTAATGATCAACACACCATTCATATCACCATGAGTATCGGGATCAGTAGGTATCGTCCTGGCATTAGCCCGCATGATTTACTGAAAGAGGCCGATCAGGCATTGTATGCCTCGAAACAAAATGGCCGCAATCAGTTTACCGTGTTTAAAGCCTAAGTTTACGCGATGCTCAACTTTCAAACCTCAACTGACGAACTGCACACCCTCAAAGAGCGCAAGGCGGCCCGCACCGGCAAACCCATGGAAGACTCGGTGTTTGGCCCCGACCAGGATCATCTGCGCTGGTCACGCTTCAAAAACACCGCGCCGGAAACGCTGTTCGCTACGGTACGCGATCAGGTGGCGATTTGTACGAGTATATGCTGGGCAAGATAGCCAGCGCCGGACAGAACGGCCAGTTCCGCACCCCGCGCCATATCATCACGCTGATGGTGGCGATGACCGCGCCGACCCCCAAGGATGTGATCTGCGATCCGGCCTGCGGTACGGCGGGGTTTTTGATTGCCGCCTCGGAATACCTGCGCCAGCAGCATGGCGACGCCATTTACCAGACCGAGGCCAGCCGCCGCCGGTTTAACTCGGGGACGTTTCACGGCTACGACTTTGACAGCACCATGTTGCGCATCGGCAGCATGAATATGCTGTTGCATGGGGTGGAAAATCCCGATATCCGCTACCGCGATTCGCTGGCGCAATCGAATCAGGACGACGCCGAGCGGTTTTCCCTGGTGCTCGCCAATCCGCCGTTTGCGGGCAGTCTGGACTATGAATCCACCGCCAAGGACTTGC
>PWUP01000153.1 GCA_003562535.1 Gammaproteobacteria bacterium
CGTCACCCCGCCCCAGCGGATACCGGCCATTTTCCCGCCTATGCGGCGTATTTATGTGTAGTGTGGGATCACCTGTATCCCGATCAATCCCAACTGGCTATTGATGAATTATTCGCTGCCAACCGCTGTCTCGAAGTGCTCGGCTGGAACCAAGCCACCGCCTCACGCTGGCTGGACTGGATGGCTGATCAAGGGCTGCTGCAACTCGACCGCCAAACCGGCAACACGCTAGCGCTACGACTACAAGAGACGGATGCGGTAATTGCAGGTCTATTTGCGGGGTTGGTTTAGTCGTGGGGCAAGCTGGATAACTGCCGGACGGGGCATGTTACCCCTCTCCCCCTAGCTCTCGCTCCCATACAGGAGGGAGAGGAGACTAAACGATCATTATGAGTCTGGTTATCAAATCAAACGACTATACTTAGCGTTTCAAAAGTGCTAACAGAGCTTCCGCTGTTGCATCGGAAGAGGCGGGATTCTGTCCAGTGACTAACACACCATCAACAACCACATGGCTTTGCCAGTCTTGAGCACGCTCAAAACGGCCACCTTGTTCCTTCAGCATATCCTCGACTAAAAAAGGCACGACCTCTGTTAACTGAACAGCCGCTTCTTCAGAGTTTGTAAAGCAGGTGACGGCCTTACCTTTGACCAGTGGATCACCTTTACTGTCCTTAGTCTGTTTGAAGACGGCTGGTGCATGGCACACGGCCCCAATGGGTTTGGATTGCGCAGCAAAGTGTTCAATGAGCTTGATTGAGTGTGGATCTTCTGCTAAATCCCACAAAGGCCCGTGGCCTCCGGGATAGAAAATGGCATCAAAACGGTCAGCATCGACATCAGATAGCTTGACGGTATGGGCTAAGGCTTTTTGTGCATCAGTATCTTGGTTAAATCGCTCCGTTGCAGGGGTTTGTGCATCAGGAACAGCGCTGTTTGGATCGATCGGAGGTTGTCCACCCATAGGAGAGACCAGCGTTATCTTGGCTCCAGCATCCAAAAAGACATAGTAGGGTGCAGCAAACTCTTCTAACCAAAAGCCTGTTTTATGATCAGTGTGACCGAGTTGGTCATGTGAAGTCAGTACCATCAGAATATTCATTGGTTCTCCAGAACTCTGTACACGACAAAAAAATTATAACTAATTGTGGAACTGAGCGACGGGCTGGTCTATTCTAAAAGTGCATCTGGGTTGGCACAAGAGCCGCTTGGAGAATCTTATTATCTGACGCTGTGATGCCCGGAGTGCGCACCCTCTGGCGGGGATTACAGGCGTTGTCCTGACTTCTGCCAATTAGTACGTAAAATGGGGTTCCAGAAGCTCGAACACTGATGGATCTGTTCCCTTGGCGACCGTGGTGCCGGCAGTGATCAAGGCTTGGCCGGCGACGAGTGATGTTAATGACATCGGCTCGTCTGCTTAAAGTTGCTCGGAAGCAAACTCTGCCAGTCGCGACCGCTCGCCGCGGCGCAGGGTAATGTGCCCGGCAAACGGCCAGTGCTTGAAACGATCAACAACGTAAGTGAGTCCAGAACTGGTTTCCGTAAGATAGGGGGTGTCAATTTGGGCGATATTACCCAAACACACCACCTTGGTTCCCGGTCCAGCACGAGTGATTAAGGTTTTCATCTGCTTGGCGGTTAGATTTTGCGCCTCATCAAGGATCAAGAATTTATTCAAAAATGTCCGCCCGCGCATAAAATTAAGTGCGTGAATTTTAATCCGGCTGGATAACAGCTCCTGAGTCGCTGCTCGCCCCCACGATCCGCCTTCGTGGCTGGTGCTCAATACCTCAAGATTGTCCATTAGCGCCCCCATCCACGGGGTCATTTTTTCTTCTTCAGTGCCGGGCAAAAAACCAATATCCTCGCCAACCGGCACCGTCACTCGGGTCACAATAATGTGTTGGTAGCGTTTGTCATCCAGGGTTTGGCTGAGCGCAGCGGCCAGGGTCAGTAGGGTTTTGCCCGTGCCTGCTGCACCGAGTAGGGAGACAAAATCAACCTCGGGATTGAGCAGTAAATTCAGCGCGATGTTCTGTTCTAGATTACGAGCCGTGATTCCCCAGACGGTTTGATGAGGTAGGCTGTAGTCGGTGAGCCGTTCCAGCAGCACCTGATCGCCTTCACGCTGCTGCACTAGATAACCCAGTGGGTCGTCAGGCAGGACAATGCACTGCTTAGGGAACCAGTGCATGGCATCGGGGCAGCGAAGGCGATAAAACGTCCGTCCTTGATCGCACCACGATTCTAGGTCTTGGCCGCTTTGGGTCCAAAAATCCTCCGGCGCTTGCCAGACACCGGTGTACAGCAGACTGACATCATCGAGGGTTTGATCGTTGTAGTAATCTTCAGCGTGAATACCGAGGATAGCGGCTTTGATCCGTAAATTAATGTCCTTAGATACTAAAGTCACCGCCTGCTGCCGCTGTAGGGCTAACGCGACGCTGAGAATATCATTGTCCGGGGTGTGACCCGGCAAAATGGCTGGTAAGGGTTCGTTCAGCGGTGTGGTCTGGAAAAATAAGCGCCCACTGGGGGCGTCGTGCTCACGCGGGTTCAGCCGAGGTAGCCGCAAGCCCTGGTGAATGCCCTCTTGGCTGACATCAGTCATCAGCTCGTCGAGAAAACGGCTGACTTGGCGAACGTTACGTGCCAGTTCGGATTGACCTTTCTTGGCACGATCCAGCTCTTCAAGCACCATCATGGGCAGTAGAATATCGTGCTCGTCAAAGCGAAACAGCGCGGTGGGGTCATGCATCAATACATTGGTGTCGAGCACGAATAACCGCTTGTCCGTCGGTGGCGTCACCCTGTCAGTTCCCGCACTGCTGCCAATACCTCAACCACATGTCCGGGCACCTTCACTTGGCGCCATTCACGGCGAAGAATACCTTGGTGATCAATGAGAAAAGTGCTGCGTTCAATACCCATCACCTGCTTGCCATAGCGATTTTTAAGCTTAATGACGGCGAATAACTGACACAGCCGCTCATCGGTGTCCGCAAGCAAATCAAACGGTAACTCTTCTTGGCGGCGAAATGCTTCGTGGGAACGCAGATCGTCCCGCGAGACACCCAGAATAATCGTGTCCAGTGCTTGGAACTCAGCATAGTGATCACGAAAATCACGGCTCTCAGTGGTGCAGCCGGGTGTGTTGTCTTTAGGGTAAAAATACAGCACGACCGGATGGCCGCGCAGATCGCTCAGGCGAATCAGGCGCTCACCAGTAGCAGCGACCTCTACATCGGGTACTGGGTGGTTGAGTTCAATATGCTCCATAACGGATAGTCTCCACAATAGTTATTAGCCTTGCACCGGCTCCAATAAACCATCCCAATCGTATTCGTCACACATATCAAAAAATTCATCCCTGAGCATACCCGCATGGATAGGTTCGGGTATCCCGATGACGAGATTGATGGCCAGCATCGGGGTGGCTGTATGAGTCACTCGGTAGCTGCGCGTGGCAAAATCAACGATGCGCACCGAGCGGCTGTTAAAGAAATCCAGTATACGCGGAACCACCATAGGCCGTTCCAAAGTATTGACTTCAACAGCATAGGGGCGTAAATCGCTGTACTCGCGAAAACCGTGGCTGCGTTGAATCAGGCAGCGCAATTTGTGTGAGCGTTCCAATTTTTGCAATTGCGTTTCCAAACGCGCCAGCGTATTCCAATTACCTTGGATTAACAACAACATGCTTACGACATCGCCGAGCAGCGTTAAGCGGCTGTCCAACAGCTCACACTTACACTCCTGCACGGTGTACGTCACAGCTTCAAGGGTCTCAGGACGATCTTCACCCAACACGGCTACTGCTAGAAAATTCACATTGTCCCCCGATTAATGTCCTATTGCATCCATAGTGGTGTTTATACCAAACGGCATCAAGAGTGCATCAAAACCGCTCAGCAAAGCTTGTCAAGCTTGCGGGCGGTACGTAACATTCCCTACATTCAGTAGTCAAATTCCGACACGCATCAACAATACGCACATATTCCGAGGCCAAAGCATGTTTCAGGGTAGTATGGTAGCACTGGTCACACCGATGACCGCCACCGGTGAAATTGATTATGATAATCTAGCACGATTGGTTGAATATCACATCGATCAGGGAACCGACGCCTTAGTGGCGGTTGGGACGACGGGTGAGTCAGCCACATTAAGCTTTGCCGAGCACAATGACGTGATCCGGCGCGTCGTGCAGTTGGCTCAGGGACGGCTGCCCGTGATTGCCGGCACGGGAGCCAATGCCACATTAGAAGCGCTGCACTTAACCGAATCAGCGGCAGAAGCGGGTGCTGATGCCTGTCTATTGGTGGCACCGTACTATAATAAACCCACGCAAGAAGGCTTGTATCGACATTATTCCTTTATTGCTGATCGGGTCGATATTCCGCAAATTCTCTATAATGTGCCTGGGCGCACCGGTTGCGATTTATTGCCTGACACCGTCGATCGCCTAGCCGATCACCCACGGATTGTGGCGATCAAAGAAGCCAGCACTTTAGAGCGCATTTTACTGCTGATCGAACGCTGTGCGGAGCGCATGGCCGTTATCAGTGGTGATGATCCCTTTGCTGCCGAAGCGATTCTTGCGGGTGGTCGTGGCGTAATTTCTGTGACGGCCAATGTGGCGCCACGAGCTATGCATGAGTTATGCGCGGCCGCTCTGGCTGGAGATCGTGCCACAGTAGAACGCATTGATGCGCGGCTACGCCCAGTGCATAAAGCTCTATTCGTCGAGTCCAGCCCCATACCAGTGAAATGGGCGGTTGCGCAACTCGGTCTCATCGGTCCGGGGATTCGCTTACCACTGACCCCACTCGCTGAACCCTACCATGACACGGTGCGTGATGCCTTGCGTACTGCCCACTTGCTATGAGTACAGTGATGATAACGCTGACTCGTCTGCTGGTGGTCGGCGGCGCGGCTTTATGGGTGCTCAGCGCCTGTGGTACGGTCACCGATGCCGTGCCTGATCGGCGTCCCGATTACCGCACCCATACGGCAGCCAGTCCCTTGGAATTTCCACCGGATTTAACCGCTTCGGCCTTGGATGATGCCTTACAGGTGCCGGATTTGGCACCGCGTGATAGCGCCACCTTATCGGCCTACAGTCAAGAGCGGCAAACCGGCACCCGTCATGAGCCGGTGGCGCGCGCGCCTGAAGGGGTGCAGCTTGAGCGTGAGGGGGATCGGCGCTGGTTGGTGAGCGAGCAGCCTGCCGAACAACTCTGGCCACGAGTCAGAGCCTTTTGGGTGGATAATGGGTTTCCACTGAGCCGAGATGAACCGAATATCGGTGTGTTAGAAACCGAGTGGCTAGAAAACCGCGCTGATATTCCTGACGGTCCAATACGTGCTGTCATGCGGCGCTTTTTAGATTTTGCCTATGCGGCACCCACCCGTGACCGTTTTCGGGTACGGCTGGAACGAGTCGCGGAGGGAACCGAGATTTACTTGACCCATTATGGGGTCGAGGAACGAGTGGTATCACCCAACGGTGGTCGTGCAGCGACGGCAACCACCACTACGGTGTGGCAATCCCGCCCTCGCGACCCCGAGTTGGAAGCCGAAATGTTGGTGCGTTTGATGATGCATCTTGGCACCGGCGAGACTGAGGCGCGCACCGCTGTAGCAGAACGCTCACCGGTTGCTGATGACGAACCGCGTGCTCGGATCATTCGCAATGCGCTGGGTGAACAGGCGTTACTCGTGGAACACGGCTATGATGAGACCTGGCGTCGCGTGGGCTTGGCCTTAGACAGTGAGCAGTTTGTCGTTGAAGATCAACAGCGTAACGCAGGCTTGTACTTGGTCGAGTTATTGGATCTTTCTGCTCAACGTGGCAGCGGGGTGTTCGCACGGCTGGCCTTTTGGCGTTCTGATGCGGATCGTGAACGCACGGGCGAACAACTCAAAGTCCGTTTAGCCGCTCAAGGAGCACAAACACTGGTGGTGGTGCATAATTTGGAGGATGAGGTGGATGACTCTCCCTTGGGCTTGGCGCTGTTGGATACCTTGTTAGAGGCTTTGCAGTAACACCGTGACGGCACGCATTCAACGCTTAGCGCCGCAGTTAATCAATCAAATTGCGGCGGGTGAGGTGATTGAGCGCCCGGCTTCAGTGGTCAAAGAACTCGTGGAAAACAGCCTCGATGCGGGTGCGCAACGCATCGATATTGATATCGAACAGGGCGGGGTCAAGCTGATTCAAATCCGTGATGATGGCTGCGGTATTGCTCAGCAGGATTTACCGCTGGCATTGGCCAGTCATGCCACCAGTAAAGTCACTCAGGTTGCCGATTTAGATCGCATCGCCAGCTTGGGGTTTCGCGGTGAAGCCTTAGCCAGCATTGCCTCTGTGTCGCACTTGACCTTGATTTCTCGCCCAGTCGAAGCGGCCAATGCTTGGCAACTTAGCAGCAACGGTCATGAGGGATTATCGCCCCCCGAGCCGGCAGCCCATCCACCCGGAACTACAGTCCGAGTTCAGGATTTATTTCATGCGGTGCCCGCTCGGCGGCGATTTTTGCGTACGGAACGCACGGAGTTCGGTCACATCGAAGATGTAGTGTGTCGGTTGGCGCTGAGTCATGTTGGGGTCGGCCTGCAATTGCGCCACAATCAACGAGTGGTGAGTCTGCTGCACCCAGCTCATGATCGCCGCGAACAGGAACAGCGGGTTGCCGAATTGTGCGGTGCGGATTTTATGGAACAGGCGCTGTATCTGGAGCATGAGGCGGCTGGTTTACGTCTATGGGGTTGGGTGGGCTTGCCGACGTTTTCACGCAGTCAGACGGATTTACAGTATTTTTTCGTCAATGGGCGGGCTGTGCGTGATCGCCTAGCAGCCCATGCGCTGCGTCAGGCTTACCAAGATGTGCTGTATCACGGTCGTCATCCGGCGTATGTCCTGTTTTTACAGCTTGATCCCGCCTTGGTCGATGTCAATGCCCATCCGGCTAAACAGGAAATTCGCTTTCGTGATCCACGCTCAGTGCATGATTTTTTGTTTCGCAGTTTGAATAAAGTCTTAGCGAATACTCGTGCGGGTCATACCACTGTCGTGCCCAATGCGCCTGCTGGCGGATCAGCACCGCCGCCGTCATTCTCTAGGCGGACCAGCCCGCAGCGTTCTTTGCCACTGCGAGTTAACGAGACCCTATCCGCTTATCAGCAACTGCATCCGCAAACCTCGTCGTCATCCACGAACTCTGACACGGCACCGGCCAGCACGGCAGCCCCTGAAGACGCCTCGATTCCTCCGTTGGGCTATGCACTGGCGCAGTTGCATGGGATTTATGTTTTGGCTGAAAATGCGGAGGGGCTGATTCTGGTCGATATGCATGCCGCTCATGAACGGATCACCTACGAACACCTCAAGGCTGGCTTGGAGCGCGAGGACATAGCCTGCCAGCCTTTATTAGTGCCGATCAGTGTCCAGATTAACCCCCGTGAGCGCCAGATCATAGAAATGCACACCGATGTATTAGCCACGCTCGGGTTGGAGATGACCCTGCTTGGGCCGGATCGTATCGCGGTGCGCAGTGTGCCCGCTCTGCTAGCGGAGACCGATATTGCGCAACTGGTGCGGGATGTTTTGGCTGATTTACTCACCTATGAGCGCAGTCATCGAGTGCAGGACAGGCTGCATAACACGCTCAGTGTCATGGCCTGCCACGGCTCAGTGCGGGCGAATCGCCGTCTGACCGTACCCGAGATGAATGCCCTGCTGCGCGGCATGGAGCGTACCGAGCGCAGTGGCCAATGCAACCACGGGCGTCCGACTTGGCGGCAATTACGGCTTGACGATTTAGATAAATTGTTTTTGCGCGGACGTTAGCCAATGACCCTCATTAAACCCCGGGTAGGGCTGTTGATGGGGCCAACGGCAGCGGGTAAAAGTGATTTAGCCCTAGCCTTAGCGGAGCGCGTACCCGTCAGCCTGATCAGCGTCGATTCGGTCATGGTTTACCGCGGCTTGGACATCGGCACCGCTAAGCCAGATGCGGCAACCCGTGCGCGCCATCCCCACCAACTGATTGATATTCTAGAACCGACCCAGAGCTATTCGGTGGCACAGTTTCGTCGCGATGCCCTCGCTGCCATCCATGAGGCCCAGTCCAACGGTCGGTTTCCCCTGCTTGTCGGGGGCACCATGTTATACTTTCATGCCCTATTGCAGGGCTTGTCGTCTTTACCAGAGGCTGATCCGGCGCTGCGGCAACGCTTAGAGGATGAACGCCAACGCTTGGGTGTTGTCGCATTGCATCAACGCCTCCACTCTGTCGATCCCGTGGCGGCCGCGCGTATTCATCCCCATGACCCTCAGCGGGTGCAAAGAGCGCTGGAGGTGTTTGAACTGACCGGCCGCCCATTGAGTCAACATTTTGCTGCGCAGGATATGCCATCGGCGCCACTTGGCCACACCTTGCAGTGGATTGTAGCGCCTGCTCAGCGAGCGGATTTACACCAGCGCATCGAGCAGCGGTTTCACCAGATGCTGCGTCAAGGGTTGATTGCAGAAGTGGTGGCTCTGCGTGAGCGCGGTGATTTAAATGGGCAACAACCGGCTTTGCGTGCGGTCGGTTATCGCCAAGTATGGCAGTATATACACGGTGACTGTGATCACCCGACGATGATCACCACCAGTATTCAAGCGACCCGTCAACTGGCTAAACGGCAGTTGACGTGGTTACGCCGCATGAACGCCGCGCAGTGGTTAGACAGTCAGCAGGATCAGCTCGTCGCCACGCTCGTCAAACAGATCGAAGCCGCGCAGTACGTTTAAGAATGATTGAACTATGATCTATTTTTGCAGTAATACGGATTGCTATTTGCTTCATCCACTATGCCAACAATAAGGAGCCTGCCCATGGCTAAAGGCCATTCACTTCAGGAACCGTTTCTCAACGCCTTGCGTAAGGAGCGTATCCCGGTATCAATTTATCTGGTCAACGGCATTAAATTGCAAGGACATATTGATTCCTTTGACCAATTTGTAGTGCTATTGCGCAACAGCGTCAGCCAAATGATCTATAAACATGCCATATCAACCATTGTCCCAGCGCGTAATGTGCGCTTAAATCTGGCGACCGATGAAAGCTTAGAAGATGAGGAGGACTATCAGAGCGGCGATGCTCACCACTAACGGTTCAGGATCCCTGTAACGTGTTCGAACGGCCTCGCGGCGGCGAACGCACCCTATTGGTTCATCTGGATATGGCGACCGAAGCAACGGATGAATCCGCATTGACTGAGTTTCAAGACCTAGCCCGCTCCTCGGGGGCTAGGATCTTGGCGACGGTCACCGGGCGGCGCGACCGTCCTGACCCGCGTTACTTTGTGGGCAGCGGTAAAGTTGAGGAAATTAAAGCCCAAGTGATAGAGCACCATGTCGCTTTAGTCATTTTTGGCCATGACCTGTCCCCAAGCCAAGAACGTAATTTGGAACAGGCGTTGCAGTGCCGTGTGTTGGATCGTACCGGTTTAATCCTCGATATTTTCGCGCAACGCGCCCGTAGTCATGAGGGCAAACTGCAAGTTGAGCTGGCTCAACTGCGGCATTTATCAACCCGCTTGGTGCGCGGGTGGACGCACTTGGAACGGCAAAAAGGCGGTATCGGCTTACGCGGGCCTGGGGAGACTCAACTCGAAACCGACCGCCGCTTGTTAAACGAGCGCATCAAACACATCCGGCGGCGTTTAGAGCGGGTGGATCGCCAGCGCCATCAGGGGCGCAGCACCCGCAGCAAAAGTGCAACGCGCACTGTATCGTTGGTCGGTTACACCAATGCGGGGAAATCCACCCTGTTTAACCGCTTGACTGCGGCTGAGGTGTACGTTGCCGATCAACTGTTTGCCACCCTAGATCCGACTTTGCGCCGCTTGACCTTGCCACATGCGGGTGCAGTGGTTTTAGCCGATACGGTTGGCTTTATCAGCCAGTTACCACATGAATTGGTGGCGGCCTTTCGTTCGACTTTACAAGAAACCGTAGAAGCCGATGTGCTATTGCATGTGATTGATGCCAGTGATCCGGTGCGCGATCAGCATATCGCCCAAGTGGAACAGGTGCTCAGCCGTATAGGGGCGAACTCGGTGCCCTGTATCCAGGTGTTTAATAAAATTGATTTGAGCGGTGATCCCCCCCGATTAGAGCGGGATGCGCATACCGGTCAGCCGCAGGCCGTTTGGTTATCGGCGGTGAGTGGCGCGGGGGTTGAGGCGCTGTTAGCGGCAATTGAAGAACAGATCGCCGAGGACATGGTGCATCTGCATCTGCAGTTACCACCGGTTGCGGCTCGTTTGCGGTCACGGCTGTTTGATCTGCACGCCATCGTCGCCGAACACATGGACGAGCACGGTGCATGGCACATTGAGGTGTACACCTCACGGCGTAATTTCGAGCGCTTACGCCAGCATGAAACGTTGCCTGCGGAATGGTGGGTACCGATAGAGCCACAGGTATTGAACTCATCTCTACCGCGTGACTCTCATTAATGGCTCTGAGCATTAGTCAGAGCGCGTGCAATATCGGAATCATGCACCCTAGTATTTTTTGATCTCACTTGCGATTTTCTTGTATAATGCTGGGTTCGCAAAAAATATGATTCCTCACCGAAACAACTCACTGATTTGGAGTGTGCAGTACATGGCCTGGAACGAACCCGGCGGCAATAATCGTGATCCTTGGGGAGGCAGTGGCAACAGCGGCGGTGGTCGCGATCCCGGCCCACCTGATCTCGATGAGGTTGTCCGCAAGCTGTCTGGCAAGTTTGGCGGCTTATTTGGCGACAAACGTGGCAGCAGTAATGGCGGCAGTAATGGGGGGAGCGGAGGGAGTGGTATGCCCTTTGGTTCTAGCCCTATCGGTTTTTTAATTATCGGCGCGATTGCTGTGGCGATTTGGTTGGCCTCTGGCTTCTACATCGTCGATGAAGGGACCCGAGGCGTTGAGTTACGCTTTGGTCAGTACAGTCGAACCACGATGCCCGGTCTCAGGTATCATTTACCTCGACCGATTGAACAAGTCGAAATTGTCGATGTGTCGCAGATCCGCGCTGAAGAAATCGGTTATCGCTCTGGACGAGCCGAAGCTCGGCAACCGGCCTTTCGCACCGTGTCGCGTGAGGCACTAATGTTGACCGTTGATGAAAATATTGTCGAAGTCAAATTAGCCATTCAATATCAAGTCAGTGATCCCCGTCACTTTCTGTTTAATTTATTTGATCCTGATATGACGCTGCGACAAGTCGCGGAAAGCGCTGTTCGTGCTGTGGTTGGCGACAGTACCCTCGATTTTGTACTCACTGAGGGCCGTGCTGAGATCGTCGCCCGAGTGCGGGAAATGACCCAAGAAACCCTCGATGCCTATGAATCAGGATTGATTATCACCAATGTCAACTTGCAAGACGCCCAACCCCCTGAGCAGGTGCAGGCGGCGTTTGCCGATGCTATCCGAGCGCGTGAGGATGAGCAGCGCTTTATTAACGAAGCCGAAGCTTATCGCAACGAAGTCTTGCCGGTAGCCCGTGGTGAGGCGGCACGAATCTTAGAGGATGCCGAAGGTTATCGGGAACAAGTCGTTGCCCGCGCCCTTGGTGAAACCAGCCGGTTTGAGCAACTGCAAGCGCAATACACATTGGCTCCCACAGTGACCCGCGAGCGGCTGTATCTAGAAACGATGGAAGCCGTGCTCAGCAGCACCAGTAAAGTCTTTCTGGACGCTGAAAGTGGCAACAACTTGCTGTATCTGCCACTGGATCGTTTAGTCAATCGTTCTGCTGTAGCCGGTGGTGCGCAGTCGTTGCGTGATCCTTCTTTAGACGGTTCAGTGACCAGTTCAGATGTGGAGCCTATCTCTCGCTTCCGTGATCTTAGCCGCAGCCGGGAGGTGCGCTAATGCAAAATAAAGCCATTATCCTGCTTATTGTGCTGGGCTTGGCGGTGCTGACCATTGCCAACTCAATGTTCATCGTTCGCGAAGACCAAACCGCGATTCGCTTCCGCTTTGGTGAAATTGTTCAAGCGGATTATGAACCGGGTCTGCATTTTAAAGCCCCGTTCATTAATACAGTGACCAAGTTCGATGCACGGATCCAGACCTTGGACACAGAGCCTGAGCGCTTTCTGACCGCTGAGAAGAAAAACCTCCTGGTGGATTCCTTCGTCAAATGGCGCATCAACGATGCCGCTACTTTCTACACAGCGGTTGCGGGCAGTGCATTTCGCGCTAACCAGCGTCTTGATCAGGTGGTTAAGAACAATATGCGCAGCGAATTCAGCCGTCGCGAAGTGTTCGATGTTGTCTCGGGTGATCGTGCCCAGATCATGCAGATCCTGACCCTGTCGGCGCGTGAAGAGGCGCGGCGATTCGGAATTGATGTGCTGGATGTACGGATTCGCCGTATTGACCTGCCTGATGAGGTCAGTGAATCTGTATTTGCTCGGATGCGTGCCGAGCGCGAGCGGGTGGCACGGGATTTCCGGGCGCGGGGTCGTGAGGAAGGCGAACGGATTCGCGCAGATGCCGATCGCCAACGCACGGTGTTATTGGCTGAAGCGTTTCGTGATGCCGAAACCATGCGCGGTGAAGGGGACGCCCGCTCGGCTGAAATCTATGCCGCTGCGTTTAACCAAGATCCAGACTTCTTCAGCCTATATCGGAGCTTGAACGCTTACCGCAACAGCTTTGATAGCCATGAAGACATTATGGTGTTACAACCGACTTCGGACTTCTTCCGGTTCTTTCATGGTCCAGAAGGTCGGCCAGCCAACGCCGATTAATCACTGCAGTCGTTCTCATGTTGCTACCGTGTAGCTGTCGGGCACAGGACGTGCCCGACGCCCCGTCTATGATGTCGGGCAATGCTGCGCTTTTGCCCGGCTATTAGTTTGGACAGCGATAGATCATGTGGAACGACTTGCTGACCGCCATTGGGCTGTTGTTGGTGCTGGAAGGGCTACTGCCTTTTCTCAATCCTGACCGGCTTAAACGGACGCTGCTTGAGATCGCGAGTCTCGATAATCGCACCCTGCGTCTCATCGGTTTGATCAGCATGTTAATCGGCCTAGCTGTGCTATATTGGGTACGTTAAACGTCTCGAATCACCATCCGACATGGTTATGTACCCTGAAAAGCATTGGTTGTTACCTGAAGGCATCGATGAGGTGTTGCCACCGACGGCGTGGCAACTGGAGCAATTACGCCGTCGCTTGCTGGATCTGTATTACAGTTGGGGTTATGAACTGGTTTCGCCGCCTTTTGTGGAGTATTTAGACTCTTTACTGATTGGCACCGGCTCGGAGCTGGATCTACACACCTTCAAACTGATTGACCAACTCAATGGCCGCACCTTGGGAGTGCGGGCTGATATGACCCCACAGGTTGCTCGCATTGATGCCCAGCACCGCCAAGACAATCCGACTCGGTGGTGCTATATGGGTACGGTGTTGCACACTCGCAGCGATGGGTTTGGTGGTTCACGTGCCCCGATTCAATTTGGTGCCGAACTGTATGGCCATGCTGGAGTGGCCAGTGATTTGGAAATCTTATCGCTGCTATTAACCACCCTAGAGCACGTCCCTCTGCCGGATATTCATCTTGATCTTGGGCATGTCGCCATTTTTCGCTGCTTGGTGGCTGAGGCGCAGCTCAACGCTCGCCAAGAACGCCAATTATTCGAGATCTTGCAACGCAAAGCCCTGCCTGAATTACACCAACACCTGCAACAACTCACTGTGCCCGCACCATTACGGCAGCGGCTGTTGGCGCTGGCCGATCTGAACGGTGGAGCGGATGTGCTCAACCAAGCTCGACAGCTCTTAGCAAGCGCTCCTGACGAGGTGCATCAGGCTCTGGAGACCTTAGAGCATGTGGTGGCCGCACTACAGCGCCAGTGGCCCAAGCTACCGGTGCATATTGATCTGGCTGAACTGCGCGGTTACCGCTACCATACCGGTCTGGTGTTTGCCGCCTATATGTTGGGGCAAGGGCAGGAAGTCGCGCGTGGGGGGCGTTATGATGATATTGGCCAAATATTTGGCCGAGCACGACCAGCCACTGGATTCAGTGCCGATCTGAAAAAATTACTGCTGCTCGGACAACCGCAAACGGCTCATACCCGTCCGGTTGAACGCATCCTAGCACCGGCTGATTCGGACCCGGCATTACAGCATTGTATTGATGAACTGCGCCGCACGGGTCATCGAGTCGTACACAGCTTGCCCGGCAGTGATCAAGCAGCAAGCTGTCAACAACACCTCGTCTATCGTGATCATGCGTGGCAGGTCGTCCCTCTCGATCTAAACAGGAGTTAAATGTCCTAATTATGGTAAAAACTATCGTTGTCATCGGTACCCAGTGGGGTGATGAAGGTAAGGGCAAGATTGTTGATTTATTAACGAATAAAGCCGCCGCAGTGGTGCGTTTCCAAGGCGGGCATAACGCCGGTCATACCCTCGTTCTTGATGGCCAGAAAACTGTATTACACTTGATTCCCTCGGGTATCTTGCATTCTGGTGTGCGCTGTTTGATTGGCAATGGTGTGGTGTTGTCCATGCCCGCGCTGCTTAAAGAAATTGATGCCTTAGAGCACACGGGCATCGCCGTATCCGAGCAACTCGGTATCAGCCCCGCCTGTCCGTTGATTTTACCCTCGCATATTGCCCTCGATGCGGCTCGCGAACAGGCTCGTGGTGATCGAGCCATTGGCACCACAGGGCGCGGTATTGGCCCGGCTTATGAAGACAAAATTGCCCGACGAGCCGTGCGTTTTGGTGATTTGCGCGCTGCTCAATCATTGGCCGATAAGCTGCGCGAGTTGATGGATTACCATAACTTTTTGCTGCAACATTATTACCATGCGGCTCCGATTGATTTTCAACACACCTTCGATACGACGTTGGCCGAAGCCGAACGCCTATTGCCTCTGTTGACCGATGTGGCTAGAGAACTCACCGAGTACCGTCAGCGCGGCGCCAACCTGCTGTTCGAAGGTGCTCAAGGGATGATGCTGGATATTGATCACGGCACCTATCCCTTTGTGACCTCATCGAATACCACCGCCAGTGGTGCAGCCAGCGGTACGGGGCTTGGTCCTCATGCCTTGGATTATATTCTTGGAATTACCAAAGCCTATACCACTCGGGTCGGTGGTGGCCCCTTCCCAACCGAACTCTATGATGCAACGGGCGAACATTTACGGACGCGAGGCCAAGAATTTGGAGCGACCACGGGCCGTCCGCGGCGCTGCGGTTGGCTGGATATGGTGGCGCTGCGCCGCTCTATTTTAAATAATAGTGTCAGTGGATTAGCCATTACCAAGCTGGATGTGCTTGACGGCTTAGACCAGCTCAAACTCTGCGTGGCCTATCGCTGTGGTGGCCAAACGCTGGAGACCTATCCCGTCGGTGCGGAAGCCTTAGCGAATTGCCAACCAGTGTACGAGACCCTGCCCGGCTGGCAAGACTCCACAATAGGCTTACGCCGCTACCAAGATTTGCCCGAAAATGCCCAGGGGTACTTGCAACGGCTGAGTGAGTTAGCCGGAGCGCCTTTGGCGCTGATTTCCACCAGTCCGGATCGCCGTGACACCATTCAGCTTACTGACCTCTTTGGTTAACTTTAGCGCCCAGCCTGATGCCCCCTCAAACCATTTTAATCACCGGCTGTTCCTCGGGTATCGGTGAGCACGCCGCCCATGCTTTACAAGCGCGTGGGCACACCGTATTTGCCAGTGCGCGCCAAGCGGCCGATGTGGCGCGCTTACAGGCGTCAGGACTGACTGCCGTACAATTGGACATGGACGATTCGGCCTCGATCAACCGCGCTGTGGACACAGTACTGGAACACAGTCATGGGCGTTTAGATGCGCTGTTCAATAACGCCGGTTATGGACTGACGGGTGCGGTGGAAGACATCAGCCGTCAAGCGCTGCGTGAGCAGTTTGAAACCAATGTGCTGGGAGCGCATGAATTGACGTGCCGAGTCCTGCCCGTAATGCGCGACCAAGGCTATGGGCGCATCATCCAATGCAGCTCAGTGTTGGGGTTTGTGGTGATGCCCTTTCGTGGCGCGTACTGTGCCAGTAAATTTGCCCTAGAAGCCCTGAGCGATGCGTTGCGGCAAGAGTTGCGCGGTAGCGGCATTCAGGTGTCCATTATTGAACCTGGGCCGATTCTCACCCAGTTTCGCGCCAATTCATTGCGCGCTTTCCGCCAAGCCATCGATATAGAGCGTAGCCCCCATCAGCACCGCTATCGTGAAACCCTACAGCGCCTAGACACTCCCGGCCCGGCGGTGCCGTTTACGCTACAGCCCGAGGCGGTGACCCGTAAACTGATCCATGCTTTGGAAAGTCCACGACCCAAGGCGCGTTATTATGTCACTGTCCCAACCTATTTATTCGCCGGCTTGCGGCGCATTCTACCCAGTCGGTGGTTGGATCGTCTGGTCACGCACCGATCCTGAGCTTGGGAGGGCTGATGTGCGCTATAACAGTGCATCATGCGGGCTTAATGGTTGCCAGACTCATACGGATACCGTAACCGTTCACTCCCCCTCCCAGTGGGAGGGGGTTGGGGGGAGGGGTCTGAACACATACCCCGGCGCTGTTGCCCGATTGACTGCTGTTGGCACATTTGCTGCTAAACCTCCGTTTTAATCTTCTCTTGCGCGAATAACCTAACGAGGCTTTCATGTTCCAGCTTGCTCAACACGGCACCACGGTACGCACTGAATTAGTGGCCGGGGTTACCACATTTTTAACCATGGCGTACATCATTTTCGTCAATCCTGAGATTCTCTCAGCGGCGGGAATGGATCGTGATGCCGTCTTTGTCGCCACTTGTATCGCTGCCATCATCGGCACATTGATTATGGGTCTGGTGGCCAATTACCCCATCGCCCTCGCCCCGGGTATGGGGCTGAATGCCTTTTTTGCCTTCACAGTGGTCTTAACCTATGGATTCACCTGGCAAGAAGCCTTGGGTGCGGTGTTCTGCTCTGGTGTATTGTTTGTTTTACTGAGTATTTTCAAAGTACGCGAAGCCATTATCAATGCGTTTCCCCGCGTGTTGAAAATGGCGACTTCGGCGGGCATCGGGTTATTTTTGGGCATTATTGCTTTGAAAAACGCGGGGATTGTCGTCGCCCATCCCGCGACCTACATTACCTTGGGTAATCTGGTTCAATGGCCGATTATTTTGATGATCCTCGGTTTTGTGCTGATTGTGGTACTCAATCACCATAAAGTGATCGGCGGGACGGTGATTGGTATTTTAGCCGTCGCGCTGTTGGGTTTGCCGCTGGGTTTGACCGAATACACCGGCCTGGTGTCAATGCCGCCAGACGTCACTCCAACGCTATTGGCTTTGGATTTATCGCGAATATTCGAGCTGACGTTTCTGATTGTGGTATTTACCCTGTTATTTGTCGATGTGTTTGACACTGCGGGTACCCTGATTGGGGTATCGCATCGGGCGCAACTACTGGATGAACAGGATCGTCTGCCACGGATGAAACAAGCCTTGTTAGCCGACAGTTCCGCCACCGTGGCGGGCGCTTTAGTCGGGACTTCCAACACCACCAGCTATATTGAAAGCGCCGCCGGTGCTTCTGTGGGTGGGCGTACTGGCCTGACCGCAGTGGTCACGGCGGCCTGTTTCGGGCTGGCCTTATTTATGGCACCCTTAGCCGGGATGATCCCCGCTTATGCTACGGCGGCGGCTTTGCTGTACGTCGCCTGTGTGATGGCGCAGGGGCTGACTGAAATTGACTGGAACGACACCACAGAATATGTTCCGGGTGTGGTTACGGCCATCGCCATGCCGCTGACTTTTTCCATTGCCGCTGGCATTGGTTTAGGCATGATCACCTACGTGTTGGTCAAGCTGTTCTCTGGCAAATTCAAGCAGGTCTCATGGCCAGTGATCGGTTTAGCGGTCGCATTTTGCGTATTTTTTGCAGTTGAAGGTCTTTAGTTAATTTGAGTAACCCCCCAATGAGTCAGTCCAGCACCTCGGTCGTTGCGGCCGGATTACCTAAAATTGCCTACGGACGTGGGCTGCGTGTTTACGATACTCAAGGTCGCGAATACCTCGATGCCTCTGGCGGACCGGCGGTATTTTGTTTGGGGCATGGACACCCCGAAGTGAATGCGGTCATCCAGCGGCAATTGGAGCACATTGCCCACGGCTATCGCTACACGTTTACCAGCGAGCCTTTGGAACAACTCACAACGTTGGTGCAACGCGGCTGTGGTGCGGATCTCACTCATATAGTGTTCGTCTCCGGCGGTTCCGAAGCAGTGGAATCGTGCCTGAAACTGGCGCTGCAATATCACAGTGCTCGGGGGGATATAACGCGGCGGCGGTTTATCGCCCGCCGCCGCTCTTGGCATGGTAATACCTTGGGGGCGTTATCCTTATCGGACTACCGCGAGCGACGGGAACCTTTTGAAGGCGCATTGCTGGATGTGATTCGCATCGGTGCAGTCAATGCGTACCGCCCCCCAACCGGAGTGACGGCTGACCAAGTCGCCGAGCACTGCGCCACTGAGCTGGAACAGGCCATTATGGATCATGGGCCGGAGACCATCGCCGCCTTTGTGTTTGAGCCAGTTGTGGGTTCGGCGGGCGGCGTAGTGCCTGCGCCACCTGGCTATGCCGCTCGGGTGCGGGACATTTGCAACCGTTATGGTGTGCTAATGGTGGCCGATGAAGTCATGAGCGGGGTTGGGCGCTGTGGTACCTGGCGGGCTTTAGCGCATGATGATGTGGTGCCCGATATCATGGCGGTGGCTAAAGGTCTAGCGGGCGGCTATATGCCACTCGGTGCGGCCATTTACAGCCAACGGGTTGCTGAACCGATTCACAGCGTTCACGGCGGTGCCTTAACCGGACACACCTTCACCGGGCATACGGCGGCCTGTGCGGCTGGGGTGGCCGTACAGCAGATTATCGAACGCGATGGCTTGCTGCCTCTGGTCACACAACGCGGCGAATGGCTGAAAGCTCAGTTACGCGACGTGTTTAGCGATGAACCTGCTGTCGGTGACGTTCGTGGGCGCGGTTATTTTATTGGTATTGAGCTGGTGGCTGATCCCGCAACCAAAACCCCTTTCCCCGCAGAGCAACGCCTATACCTCAAAATCCGTGATCAAGCCTTGGCTCAAGGTTTAATTTGTTACCCCAACAGCGGCCATGTCGATGGTCGGTGTGGCGATACCGTCATCCTTGCGCCGCCTTATAACAGCACCACCGCAGAACTCACGGAAATCGTCGCTCGGTTCCAGGTCAGCGTCTCTGCGGCGTTGGCTCAGATTGAGCGTTGACGATCAAGCGCTTCCGCCCAATAATCCAATGCATCAGTATCTGGGCAATCACTGCGCTCATAATCGCTGACATCAGATACCGCCAACACACCCGCTAACAGCACTGCCGATAATGACAGCGCGACCTCCCATAAATCAGTCTAACCGTAACCAATCGCCATTTTATCCCTGAGTGTTCTGGGCATAGGGACACCGCATGACGTACCGTTAGCGTCCAGATCAAATTGGGCGCGAAACCGCTTGCGGCTGCCAAAACACAGGCGCACCACACCCGCCTCACGGTCCGCCTTCAGTTGTGCTAAACGATCACGCAGCATGGCGAGCCGACGTTGCTTGTGATGGCGTTTGTTGAGCAGACGCTTTTTGCGTTCTGCACACGCCTCACGGGCGATGTGATCGTTGAGGCGTTTGATGAACTTCTCGGCCTTGTTGATGCGTTCCTCAGCGGCGTTAATCAATCCATCGCGGCGCTCTTTGATCGAGGCGATTTTGCCCTTGAGGTTGATGGCAATGGCATTAAACTGTCGCGCCGTGAGA